>CALIZI010000201.1 GCA_938028705.1 uncultured Saprospiraceae bacterium
ATTATCAGTTGTTTATAGTCGCATTCCGATAGCTATCGGAACGGCACTATTTGTAACAACAAACCTTCCCCCAAACCGAAAAAGGCGCATAGTTCCGATAGCTATCGGAATCACCCTTAATACGTCGATTTTAATAGTGCCGCCGCTATGCGGCTAAGGAGGTGGAGGGTTAGTCGTTGGTTACAAATAGGGCCGGTGCTACTGCACCTTTTATCTCAAAAGTGTAATTCTATTTTTAGAAAATAAACATAAACCTTTGATAATCAAATATTTAAAAGAAAATAAATCGAGACAGTTTGGAACTGCGCCCAAACTCTTTGAAGTTTAGTAAACGAGGTTTTAAATATTTTTTTTTATTTTAAAATGAAGTCAAAAAAGTGTCAACTACTTTTCTGCGAAATTTAAATATGCCCATATTTTTGTAATAAACTCTCTCGTCTGTGCTAAGTATTGAACGCAAAAAATGGACTGTACGACAAATAACTATTCACATCTTTTCATTAAATTATCTTATGCTTTCTCTCTAATATTAATTGAAATTTGAGTTGTATTTTTGTATTTAAAAATGATATAAGTATTTTATTATTAAATTTTTATAAAAAAAAATAATAAAACTATGTTATTGTATTTTAATAATTTAAGGACAACAACATTTTATAAAAAGTTATACATTTGAACCACCAAACGAACATCTCACCATAATAGAATCATCCACAATACATAAATTCCTCATTAGAATTGGCTGCATGATATTTAGGCTTCACTATTAGCGATGTAGTGATGACTATGCCTTGTATCCAAGCGTTTTTTACGCTAATCAATATGACAGAAACAATTTTTTATTAAACAAAACGAATTATAATGAAAAACAGATTAAAAACTTTCTTATCAGTATTTTTTGGGATTTTTATCATGAATCTCTATGCACAAAGCCCTGCATGGGAGCGAGCTTCCAAAATCGAAAAAGGCTACAATCTTGCCAATTGGCTGGAAGCAGGCTGGTTGGGCGATAGCTACCCTGACCCCAATGCTTATACGGTGGAGAATATGCAGTTATTTTCTCAATTGGGCTTCAAAACGGTGCGTGTACCCGTATTATATGAATGGATTATTGATGAAAATCCGCCTTATAATACGATTATTGACCAAGCCCCTTTTGACTTAATCAATTCGGTGGTCATACCCGGTGCGGATGCTTGTGATATGACGGTACTCTTGGTCAATCATCATGGCAGACCGCTCAATGATGCTAACTTTCAGGCAGAAATACCGCGTATTGTTGCCCAATGGCAATTCCTCACTCAACTCTACGCCGACCTTCCACACGACAGGTATTTTTTTGAATTGAGAAACGAACCGCAAAACGATATTAGTAATGAAAATCTAAGAATCGTACAGCAAGCCATCATTGATGGTATCAGGGCTTATGATACCGAAAGAACCCTTATTGTAGGCGCGAACTGGTGGAATGCAGCTTGGAGTCTGACACAAACCACACCATATAATGATAATAATATCATTTATACCTTCCACTCTTATGACCCTTTTGACTTTACACATCAAGGATTTAGCTGGTCGCCACAGCACCCCGCCGGAGTTGCTTTTTCTGCAAACAGTGCGGATGCTGATTATTTGAGAAGCACATTGATAGATGTCAAAAATTGGTCACAAACCAATAATGTACCGATTTACTGGGGCGAGTTTGGCGTGAGTTGGTTTGCTGATGCACAAAGTCGTTGTAATTACATCAACTTTACTACCGAGTTGGCAGACCAGTTGGATATTCCGTGGCTATATTGGGATATTAAAAACACGAATGATGCTTTTGGAATATTTGAAAATGGCGTACTGCATCAGGATAATATTATTCCCTGTTTTGCAAATGCTATGGGTTTGGTGTATAGTGAGGATTGTACGGAAGTGCCGGAATGTCCACCAGCCGGAACGCCTTGCGATGATGGCAATCCTCAGACTCAAAACGACGTAGAAGACGGCAATTGTAACTGTGCAGGAACACCCGTCACCACAGCGAGTTGCGAACTCATTACCAATGGTACATTTGACAGCGATTTAAGCCCTTGGAATATTTGGGGTGGCAGTGCTTCCGCGAATTATGGCTGGGCATATATCAGCGGACTTTGGCCTCCGGGCAATAACCCCTGGGATGCAGGATTCTCACATTCCAATTTACAGATTCAACAAGGAAAAACATACAAAATTACATTTGATGCCTACGGTGCCAATCGTAATATTGATGTGAGGGTAGGACTTAGTGTCGCGCCATACACCTTATTTCATTACGAAACGGTTAGTGTAAATTGGTCGTCGCAGACGTACAATATGACATTTACCATGACCGAACCTACAAGCACAGTTGGTTCTCTGGACTTCTATTTTGGTGGGATTAGCGGCGATGTGGGACTGGATAATATCAGTCTTGAAGAAGTTGATTGTACAGAACAACCACCGCAATGTCCACCAGCCGGAACACCTTGTGATGATGGAAACCCACAAACCCAAAACGATGTAGAAGATGGCAACTGTAATTGTGCAGGACAATGCCCGCCAGCCGGAACACCTTGCGATGACGACAATCCCCAGACCCAAAACGATGTAGAGGATGGTAACTGCCATTGTGAGGGAGAATGCCCGTCGGCAGGAATGCCTTGCGATGATGGCAATCCCCAGACCCAAAACGATGTAGAGGACGGTAACTGTAATTGTGCAGGTACAGCTATACCAACGACAAATTGCGAACTTATCACAAATGGAACATTTGATACGAATTTAAACCCTTGGTTATCATGGGGATGTGACCCTAATGCAAATTATGGATGGGCATACATCGGTGGACTTTGGCAGCCGGGAAGCAACCTTTGGGATGCCGGATTTTCTCATCCCAATTTAGTCATTGAACAAGGTAAAACATATATGATTAGCTTTGACTCTTATGGCGATAATCGTGATGTTTCCGTTAAAGTTGGGCTTGGCGTTGCGCCATTTACTGCCTTTCATTACGAAACGGTCAGTGTGAATTGGACGGGGCAGACTTTTACCATGACATTTACGATGACAGAACCGAGTACTTCGTCGGGTGCTTTGGATTTCTTTTTCGGTGGTATCAGTGGCGATGTGGGATTGGATAACATCAGTTTGAAGGAAGTCGGCTGTACCAACAAACATTCGATGCCCGAACCCTCACTCACAATTTATCCCAATCCATTTACGGATAAAACCAATATCGAATTTGATGTATTGGAGGATAGCAAGGTAAGCATATTTGTTTCGGATGTTACCGGAAAAAAAGTAGCAATACTTGCCGATAATGAACCAATGTCCACAGGTACGTATCAAAGCGTTTTTGATGGTCGTGGTCTGAGTTCGGGGGTGTATTATTGCACTGTTGTTACCGGAAAATATAGAAGTATATACAAAATGGTATTGACGAAATAGGTCAGTTTTCCCAAGATGTCAGGCACTTTCAAAGTCTAACGATACTACATAAGTTTTGAATATCAAGCATTTCCAAAATAAACGTTATTTAAATATTTTTTTTTTGCTAAAAAATAGCAATTTATAAATTAAAAATATTTTAAATAAAATAAAAAAATAAGTAACCCGTTTGCTAAACTTTTCGAGTTTGGTAAACGTAAGCGAAGTACAAATATTAGTAATTACCTAAAAATCAGTGCATTACTTACGTTTAGCAAACTTTTTGAAGTTTACCAAACGGCGTATTAAAGATGTGTAGTATTGTTAGATTTTCAAAATGTCAGACGAGTTTTAGCCCAAATTCAAGCCCAATGCCGTCCATTATTGAATAAAAATTAAAAATGAGCATGGGTACAAAAACGAATCGCACCCCAAGTGGGCAGTAATTTGTCACAAAGCAATGATTTTCAAGTAATTGAATGTTGAGTTAAAACTACACTTGAGAGCTAAAGCAGTCATTACAGCACGCTCAATATATATTTATTAAATCAAAGAATCATTTTGATATTATAAATTCACTTATATGTATCACACTCAATTCATTCAGATATTCCTTGTTCCTTGTTTAAGTTTGAAAAGTACGCACGCGCTTCACGCATTACACGCGGAGCCATGATGAGCGTGGCGGTCATTGTGGGTATTGCCATCAATGCAAATGCGCCGTCGATTAAGTTGAGCATAGCACTGAGCGAAGTAGTTGCGCCCATAATAATACTTGCGATATAGAAATAATTATAATAATGTTTCTTATCTGCACCCAACAAAAAAGACGCACATTTAGTACCATAATAGGAGTACGAAAACAAAGACGACACACTAAAGACCACGATGCAAGCCAACAAAACATACTGTCCGCCGGGCATCGCACCGTCGAAAGCAGAAGCCGTCAGGCTCACGCCATTGGTGCCGGCAGTCTCCCATACGCCTGTCACTAAAATCGTCAATGCGGTCAGCGTACACACGATAAGCGTGTCTATTGCCGGACCCAGCATTGCCACCAAACCCTCGCGTACAGGTTCCGAGGTTTGGGCTGCGCCATGTGCCATCGGTGCCGTACCAATACCCGCTTCATTCGAGAATGCTCCACGCCGGATACCCAACAAAATCAGCCCGCCGACCACACCACCAAGCAAGGGGTCGCCTGTGTAATGATTGGCAGCAAAAGCATCCGTAAATATCATGGCGAGGTACTTAGGCACTTGGTCGATATGCACCGCCAGAATAATCAAAACCGACACAAAATACAGCAAGACCATAGCCGGAACAAGCCTTGCTGCCGTCTTACTAATCCGCTTCAGACCGCCCAAAACCACGATACCCGTAATCAAAGCCAGCACAAGCCCTATCACCAAATCAGACTGAAAGCCTGTTGCTATACCATTGGGAATCAACAAAATATCGCGTATAGCCTGCGTCAATTGGTTGACATTAAACACAGGCAATGCCCCTATCAAACCTGCCAAACTAAAAAACACCGCTAAGGGTTTCCACTTCTTGCCAAGCCCTTCCATAATAAAGTACATCGGTCCGCCCTGTATCGCGCCTGCCGAGTCTTTTCCTCTGTACATAATCGCCAATGTCGAAGTAAAAAACTTGGTACACATCCCCACCAAACCACTTATCCACAACCAGAAAATCGCCCCCGGTCCGCCTATCGTAATCGCCACTGCGACACCTGCGATATTGCCCATACCAATCGTTGCAGAAAGTGCCGTTGTCAGGGCTTGAAAATGCGTGATTTCTCCCGGCGCATCGGGGTCATCGTACTTGCCGCGTAGCACCTGTATCGCATGTCCGATATACCGAAAAGGCAAAAAACCGGAACGCATCAACAGGTATAATCCACCTCCGACAAGCAATACCAAAAGCGGCAAACCCCACACAAAAGAAGCAAAAGCTCCCGTCCATTCATCTATTTTTTGTAACATTGTGATTCGTGATTCGTTGATTCGTAACTCGTTTATTAGAACAATTAATTTGCAAAATACGAATTATAAATCACGAATTACAAATCAACGAATCACGAATTACAAAATATGCTACAAGTCGAAAATCTACACGTTGCCTATGGCAGCAAAACTGTTTTACAAGGTTTGGATTTTTCTGCGAAAGCAGGGGAAATTACGGGCATTGTGGGTTTGAATGGTACGGGTAAGACCACTTTACTGAATAGTGTTTATGGTAAAATACGCCCTCAACAAGGCATGATTGAATATGCAGGTCAGCCATTGGAGACGCGAAGTATTGCCTATCTCGAAACTCATAATTTCTTTTATAAACGCATTACAGGAAGGGAATATTTGGAGCTATTTCGCATACAACATCCCAATTTCAGTATCGAAGAATGGAATGCGGTTTTTCGTTTGCCATTAGAAAAGTGGATAGACACCTACTCGACAGGTATGAAGAAAAAACTGGCTTTTATGGGCATTCTCAGTCTCAATCGTATCGTCATTATCCTTGACGAACCTTTTAATGGTTTGGATTTGGAAACGAATGAAACCTTGAAAAATATTTTAAAAATTTTAAAACAAAAAAATAAAACCCTTATCGTCACTTCTCACATCCTTGAGACCCTTACTACGATTTGCGACAGCATTTATTACCTCAATAATGGCACAATGCAGCACCACTTCAAATCTACTGATTACGACCAACTCGAAGCATTGCTCACAAAATTTCACTATGATGATTTAGATAAATTGGTGGATGGACTGGAGGGCTGAAAAAATGTAAAATGTAAAATAATAAATTTAAAATGTAAAAGGTATATGACGCGAGATTAACGAATTTTCTTGCATTTAATTGATTTTAAAGATATTTTAAATTAAAATAATATGTAATATTTTGTTGTGGTACTATCGACACTTTTACATTTTAAATTTTTTTTAATTTATAAAAAAAATTAATAAACGGTGTGCTTACTGGTTCAAATTCACGAATAAACAGCTTCCTTAATAGGCAATTCTACAAAAAATGTTGTACCGAGATTTTCCTTTGTTTCAAAATAAATAGAGCCGTTGGCACTCTGAACAATATTGCGCGAAATGGCAAGTCCCAAACCCATACCGGAATTTTTGGTCGTAAAATTGGGTACAAAAATAGACGATAATTTTTCATCGGGAATCCCCACGCCATTATCCATAATTTTGACAATGACATTTTCATCCAAACGCTCTACCGCAATTCTGATATTGCCCGGTCGGTCTTCAGGAATGGCTTGTATGGCGTTCTTTATCAGGTTATTAAATACGCGCATCATTTGTTTTTTATCGGCAAAAACAGTCGTATTTTCGTCAGGAATTTCGAGGGTGATGTGCATGTTGTCACGCTCTTTGAAGAGGTCATAAACAGAAATAACGAGTTCGTCCAGTACAAAATATTCGTTGCTGGCTTGCGGCATTTTTGCAAAATTGGAGAACTCCGAAGCAATGTGAGAGAGGTTGTCTATTTGCTCCAATATGGTTTTGGAAAGGCGATTGATCTGGTCGGGATTGGTCTGATAGACCCGCTGAAGGTGCTGTATGCTCAGGCGCATGGGCGTGAGCGGGTTTTTGATTTCGTGGGCTACTTGTCGTGCCATTTCGCGCCATGCGAGTTCGCGGTTCGATTTGGCGAGTAGTTGGGCAGAATTTTCTAACTGCCCGATCATTTTATTGTATTCGGTGACGAGCGCACCGATTTCGTCCTCATTTTCCCAGACAATAGGCTCGTTTTTTTCACCTAATTTTACTTCTTTGAGTTTCTCGCCGATGGTGACGATAGGTCGCGTTACCGAGTTGCCGACAAAGAGCGCCACCACGCCCGCAATCAAAAACAGCAAGACATATACATTTAATAATGCCCCCATAAAATCAGAAACATCCTGTCGCAGATTGGTCTGCCGCGAGAAGTAAGGCAAGCCGAGATATGCCACTTCTTTTTTGTCGGCATTCTCCAATGGAACGTAAGCCGCAAGGTATTCGAGTTTGTTAATGGTTTCGCTTTGCGTGTGTTGTTCCATACCTTTTGTACGCAGGTGGTGGAAGGCAACAGGGTCAATTTTATTAGAAATCAAACCCCGGTCAAAAATTTCTTTTTGAGAAGAACTCAACAGTGTTCCATTCAAACCATAAAGGTTAATATCCATATTATGAATATCTGAAAGTTCCACCACATCAGGCAAAAAACCGTCCGTTGCAGGGTGTTTTTTCATGTCATTATTCGCGGTAGCAAGTACGCCGCGCACCTTACGTTCCAGTCGTCCTTCGTGGTATTCTTCAAATTCTTGTTGGAAATAAAAAACCGTCACCACACCAATGGCAACAAAAGAAAGTACAATCACTGAAATCACCGAAATATTGATCCGGCTACGCAGAGAAGGTTGTGTACTGATGCTCATTTTGTAGGTAGCCGTAGGGAGTGCCTGTACTATGCGGTTGATGAGTATCATAATCAAAAACACCGCAAATTGAAGGCAAAACATGTACGAAAATAACGAAACCGGCTTAGATAAATCTCGTTTTTTGGCAGCTACCACCACCACTTTATCGGCATTGGGGCGATAAACAAGGTAGTTTTGTTGTCTTTTTGTTTGGGTATAAAATTCGGTATCTTCCGGTGTGTCAAATTCCAAAGATGCACTAAAAGATTTATCTTTTTGCGCTATGCGTTTGCCTTTTTTATAAATCGCATAATCAAAGGCATCAAATTTTTTCTGTCTTTTTGAATAATTGTCTAATAATAATTCGGGATATACTTTTGATTTTTTGATGGCTTTGGGCGAAAATTCGATGACTAATTTACCCAAGTCGGTTTTATTTTTGGCAATGGGTATCGCGGCAATGTAACGGGAATTACTGTTGCCGTCGTTCCACAGATAAACATCGGGTACACTCGTGCGTACTGACCCGTCTATTTTCTTTACAATACCCTCATAATCAGGTGCTTCGCCTCTGACTGCGCCGCCTTTGGGATAATAAGCATGGATATTGTATTGGTAATGATTAAAGAGATAATCACTGATATAAAGTTGCTCGATTCTATCTACTACTTGCCGTTTGGGGATGGCAAATGAATTGATAAAAAAGGATTTTATAAAATTATCATTACGAATTTTTCTTAATACATTCGCAAAGCGGACTTCTGCAATATGGTCATTATCTTCCGACAATCGCTCTGCATAAAATTTCATTGAATTGATGTTTTTTTGAATATTTAATTGGAATAATAAAATAGAGGAAAACATCGAAAAAACAATAACCCAGCCCAATAGCCAACCCAATGATAGTGTTTTTCGACGAATAAATAATTCAAATAAAAAGATAATAAAAAATGTAAAAAATATTAAAAAACAAGAAGTAGCCGACAGGAAATTTAAGATATTAAAAATGGTAAATAAAACAAGACCTGCTCCCGCAAAAGCCAGTTTGGTATTGGTACTCAAATTTAATTTGGTGAGCAAGAGCATCAGCTTGTGTGCCACAAAAAAGAAGGCAACAGCCAGTACGGTTACGCTCAACAGCCCGATAAAACTATAAATATTGAGACTGAATATATTGTCAATTTCCAATGAGATTTCGGAATCCAGTACCAGACTTTTATACACAAAACCCATCAAAAATATCCCTCCGAAAATAAGTGCGTAAACGCCCGCTGCGGTCATATATCGCGGAATTTTGGCAAGGCTCATCAAATGTCGAAACCTCAATTGGCGGTGCATAAAAACAGCTATCCAAAACAACAAAACAACGCTGATAAACAAATCGCCGAGCGAATTGACCATATCGTTGAAGGCATAATAACGCGGGTTAAACAAATCGTAATCGGAGAACATACTCGTAAAACCCAAATATGTAGTGGCGATACGGGTCAGCAGCACCGAGCCGACGAAAAAAGGCACGCCCACCCACGAGCCATATTGCATAATGACCGTAGATGCCAGCAGTGTCAGCGACCATATAAAAGCAAAAAATGCCAACAAATAACAAACAAGGGTTTGAATAGGTATGTGCTGTCTGCCTGCACTGCCTTTGAGCAGGATGTGGAAGATTTTTTGTTCGTTGATGCTATGAACGGGCGTACCCAACTTGGCGATTTTGACCGAGCGCGGTACTTTATCAAGCGCAAAACCATTTTGAGCATAGTCGTTTTCGTGCGCGTATTCGTAATAAATCGGGATGAGACCAACGAGGGTATAAGCCGTGCCGCCGGTGGCAGTATATCGGTCTTTGATGAGTTCATAATATCCTTTTTGAAGTTGTACTTGTTGCACCACGCGCGTCGGGGTCGGTGCAATTTCGGTGGAGTAGGGTAGTGCTTTACTGTTCGACCAAAACAGCAGAGAATCGCCTTTATAAATGCACAAGGTGTAGGCTTTGTCATTCAAATCCGTCAGTACATTTTTCGTAAGTTTGTTGTGAATGGCATCTTCCAAAAAGGCGTTTTTTCGGAAATAATCATTGACCTCGCGCTCTTGCTCATGTAGGGCAGTTTCCAGTTGTCGGGCATAATTTTCGGGCTTGGTATTGCCATTGGTCAAATACTTTATCCCAAAACCCAACAGGAATAACACCCCTGAAAATATCAGTAATGAAAAGGTCGTATTCCGGCTGTTTTGCATGGCAAATGCTTGAATTGGTGTGAAAATTATTCCAAAAAAGAATATACCTCAAATTTTGTTCCTTAAATGAAAAATCCAATCACCGACATTCCTATTTTTTCTCTGCGAGTTCTTCATACTCCCTTTTCGTCAGCCTGTACCGAACCATAGTCAGGTATTTATCATCCTTTTTTTCTTCATCCACAAGTACACCCTCTTTAATCATATTATTATTTATCATCACCTTACCCGATGCCGGATTTTGGGTATTATGCACTGCATAAATCTTATTCAAACCCACTGTTTTGAAACCAAAACCGAGCAGCGCACCGAGTGCTTCCGTTGCGTAACCCTTGCCCCAAAAAGGTTCAGCAATCCAGTATCCGGCTTCGGCTTTATCGTGTGTCGACACTGAGTGCAAACCCATACCGCCGATAAATTCATTGCGCTCTTTTAGTCCGATTTTAAAAACGTATGCTGTCTTATTTTCAATTCCCTGATTGGCAAGATTAATCCAGAAAACAGCATCTTTTTCTGCATAAGGTGATGGGAGATTACGTAGCATTTTGGCAATGTTGGGATTGTCGGCATATTCTACGATTCGGGGAATATCGGCAATGCTCAAGGGGCCGAGAATTAATCGCTTGGTTGGTATGATAGGTAATTTTTCCATGATTTAAATTGATGTTAATGATTTGAAAATACAATACGATTTAAGCAACAAATTAGTTCAATCCATCTAATCATTCTATTATTTTTATATTATTTTAAATATTAATAAAATTAAAATTTTTATTGATAAAAATATTTTTAATTATTTATAATATTATGAAAACCATTTATTTACAATGTTTTTGATAAATCTAATACAAAATTTATTTTTTATAAGAAAAAGTTATCCATAGTGCAGCGCAATAATTTACAACAAATTCGCTATCTTGCGAATGGATATAACAATGCATATTTTCTAAATTAAATAACAACCTAAAACAATAACTACTAAAACGATGCAAGCAGGAACTATCAATGTGCAAATCCCATTGAGGGATTTCTTTCGCAACTCAGAAAAAACCAGCTACACACTCTCCCCCAATGGAGAATACTTTGCCTACCTCGCACCTTATAAAAATCGCATGAATATACATGTACAAAAGATAGGTAGCGAAGAAGCAGCCATAAGACTCACCGGAATAGAAGACCGTGACCTTGCCGGATATTTTTGGGCAAGCAACGACAGGATTCTCTATGCAAGAGACTTTGGCGGTGATGAAAATTTCCACATTTTTGGTGTGGACATCAACGGTGAAAATGATGTGGACCTCACGCCTTTCGATGGTGTATTGGCTCAAATGATTGATACGCTCGAAGATGACGACGACCACATCATCATCGGTCTCAACAAGCGCAATCCGCAGATATTTGACCCTTACCGCCTTAATATCAATACAGGCGATATGGACATGATTGCCGAAAATCCGGGCAACATCACAAGTTGGTTGACAGACCACGACGGCAAACTTCGAGCAGGAGTTGCTACCGATGGGGTCAACAACAGCATCCTGTACCGCGAAACGGAAAAAGACGAATTTACAACTGTACTCACCACCAATTTCCGCGATTCAGTCAACCTTCTTTTCTTTACTTTCGATAATCAGCACATTTACGCCTCTTCCAACCTCAACCGCGATAAAAGTGCCATTGTCAAATTTGACCCCGCTACGGGAAAAGAACTCGAAGTCATCTATGAACACCCTGTGGTGGATGTCAACAACCTCACTTACTCGCGCAAACGCAAGGTACTCACTACCATACAATATGTAGATTGGAAACGCCGGTTTAAGCTCTTGGATAAAGAAAGAGAAACCCTCCAAAATATACTCGAAAGCCAACTCGGACAATACGAAATTGTCGTTATCAGCAATAATAAGGCTGAAGACAAATTCCTCATTCGCACGTATAGCGACCGCTCATTGGGCGCACATTATTTATATGATAAACAAACGGATAAACTCGAAAAAATAGCCGATGTCAGTCCTTGGCTCAACGAAAATATACTCTCGGAAATGAAGCCCATTACCTACACCGCCCGCGATGGGCTGACGATAAGAGGCTACCTCACACTGCCGAGACATGGCGAACACAAAAACCTGCCCGTCGTCGTCAATCCGCATGGCGGACCTTGGGCGCGTGACTCATGGACCTTTAATCCTGAAGTACAATTTTTGGCGAATCGCGGCTATGCCGTATTGCAAATGAACTTTAGAGGAAGCGTGGGTTTCGGGCGAAAATTTTGGGCAGCCTCCTTCAATCAATGGGGACTCAAAATGCAAGATGACATCACCGATGGCGTACAATGGCTTATCAATCAAGGGATTGCAGACCCCAAGCGGATTGCTATTTATGGCGGTAGCTATGGCGGCTACGCTACCCTTGCGGGCATTACATTCACGCCCGACCTCTATGCTTGTGCAGTTGACTACGTTGGTGTCTCCAATCTCTTTACCTTTATGAGTACCATTCCACCTTACTGGAAACCTTACCTCAATATGCTCAAAGAGATGGTAGGCGACCCTGACGACTCGGAAGATAACAAACGACTCAAAGCCACTTCGCCCGTTTTTCATGTAGATAAAATCAAAGCTCCTTTGCTCATCGCACAAGGTGCAAAAGACCCCCGCGTAGCCCAAGACGAATCGGACCAGATGGTGGAAGCACTACGCAAGCGCGGTGTTGAAGTGGAATATATTTTGAAAGAAAATGAAGGACATGGCTTTCACAATGAAGAAAACCGTTTTGAATTTTATGAAGCGATGGAACGCTTTTTAGCCAGATATTTAAAATAATTTTATTGCTGTATTGTTTTATTGCTGTATTGTTTGTATTGATTCATTGTTTGATTGTCGGGTCTCATTTTTTATTAATTAAAATTATTTTAAATTCATAAATTATTTAATTACAAAAAAGTACATTCCAATCATACAACAATATAATAATAAAGCCATACAACAATATAGTAATAAAACAGTAAAACAGTGAAGCAATAAAATCAATGAAAACAAAAGGAATTGTAGCTGCCGGACATCCGCAAACGGCTTCGGCGGCTATACGGGCATTTGAGGAAGGGGGCAATGCTTTTGATGCGGCGGTGGCAGCTTTGTTGGCGACATTTGCTACCGAGACCTGTATGAGTTCGCTTGGTGGCGGTGCATTTGCCAATGTTGTTAGGGCAGACGGCAAGGCACAGGTCTTTGATTTTTTTTGCCAAACTCCGCAATATAAACGTCCCGAAAATGAGATAGAATTTTATCCTGTCACTATTAGTATTGGCGATGCCAAAGAAGATTTCCATATTGGCAGAGGTGCGTCGGGTGTTCCCGGTATGGCGGCAGGTATATATGCCATGCACGAAAATCTTTGCACTCTTCCTCTACACATTCTCGCCGAACCTGTCATCGACGTTGCCAAAAACGGTGCCTACATTGACGATTTTCAAGCCTTAGATTTTCAAATTCTCAGTGCTATATTGGAAGTGGATGAAACAGCACATAAAATATGGTTTAAAGAGAATCAACTCCTCAAAGAAGGCGAACATCTGTACATGCCACAGTTGGCAGATTGTATTGACAACCTTGTGCGCGAGGGGCAGTCATTTTTTTATAAAGGAGAAATAGCCCGAAAAGTAGCCGAAGAATATGCCCAAAACGGCGGTCAACTCACCCGCGAAGATTTTGAAGATTATCGTGTCCAAATCACGTCTCCTTTACGGTTCAATTATCGAAATAAAACAGTGCTGACTACACCTCATCCAAGTATTGGCGGTGCTTTGATTGCGCTGGGAATGAATGAGTTAGCTAAGTCGAATGTCAACTATCATTACCAAGAAGCGGCACACGTCAAAACGCTTTACGAAGTTTATACCTATATCAATGATTTACATGCGAATCCCGAAAAATTGGAAGGTGAACTGCACAAATACGGTCTATCATCGGCTATCGCCGAAACGGGTAAACGCGGTAGTACCACACATTTCAGTATTGCCGATGAGCATGGAAATGCCGTTGCCATCACATCTTCCAATGGTGAAGGAAATGGTTACGTGATTCCCGGAACGGATATTATGATGAATAATATGTTGGGAGAAGCTGCCCTATTGCCCAATGGTTTTCACAGTTGGAAAGAAAATACCCGACTCACTTCGATGATGTCACCAACGATTGTATTGGATGCACAAAACAAAGTGGAAATCGTAACGGGTAGCGGTGGTGCAGGGCGCATTCCGGGTGTTATTTTGCAAGTGCTTCATTACCTGATTGACCATCGCCTTGATGTGCAAGATGCCGTACACGCACCACGCCTACACCTCGAACATGGTACACTGAATCTTGAACCTCAATTAGCCGACGACTTATCTTCTATTCCTATTCAAGGAGCTGTTAACCGATGGGCAGAGCCTGCCCTGTATTTTGGTGGAGTGCATACCATTCGTCGTAAAAATAATCATTATAAAGCGGCAGGTGATGAGCGTAGGCGAGGGGTGGTAATGAAATGTAAAATGTAAAATAATAAATGTAAAATATAAAAGTGTCGATAGGACGCGAGATAGAAATATAGAAGTGTATGACGTGAATATTTTAATTATTAAAAATAAGGTATTTATAAATATGTTTGTATTTAACATGGGATATTTTTTCCGAATTTGGGCTAAAACTCGTCTGACATTTAAACTTTGCAGGAAAAATATGACATCATCGGTGAATTTTGAAAATGTCAGACGAGTTTTAGCCCAAATTCAAGAGCAAAATGCCAACTATATTAAATAAAAATCGAACATGACATTGTCAAGTTAATTTACAATTCACAATTATCCGATAAACGATTAACCCAAAACTAATACATCCTCAAATAAATCCTCAATAGTCAATTGATTGGTCACTACACTCAAATAATATTTATTTTGCTGTACACCTTGCGTGGTCAGAAAGGTGAGGAATACATTTTTTTTGGTTTTGGTTTGAGTTTTAAAAACCGCTGTTTTTTGTTGCAATTGCTCTGCGTAACTTTTGCTGATTTCGTAAGGTTTATTAGAAAATTTCAATTCAAAAATATTGATACAGTTATCGCTACGGTCAATCACCAAATCAATTTGAGCACCCTTTGTTGTATCATTACCTTTTTGCGACCAAGTATATTCATTGCTAATGATGCCATGAATACCAAGTGCTTTTTTAATGGGCAAGATGTGTTTGAGACAAAGATTTTCAAAGGCATAACCGAGCCAAATTGTATGAACGGACTGATTGAATATTTGAAGCCAACTACTATTTAACTTCCTGTTTTTCAAGAATTTAAAATAAAAAATGCTATACTCGTCTGTCAAGCGATATAAGGGTTTTGCTGTTTTTTGATGTGCCGGAAAAATCTGTTTGACAAAACCACATTCTACCAATTCTTTTAAGATGACACTCAATCTGCCGTTGCTGTTCAACTTGGTTTCAGCAATGATTTCATTGCGGGTCAGTCCTTTATTTTTGGCAGACAAAGCGGCGATTATTTTTTCATGGTCTTCACTGTTTTTGAAAAGAGAAGCATACAGATTATAAAATTCTTGTTTCAAACTTGCCTGCGGTACAAAAAACAAATCGTCCAGAATTTGAGGAATACTCTTACCGGGCTGTACATTTTTCAGATAAAAAGGAATACCACCCATACATATATACAATTGTGCGATGTCTTTGAGGGTCAATTGCACCTGATTCATTTCGAGAAAGGTTTTGGTCTCGCGGAGTGTAAAGGGCATCAGGCGGATATGCGTTGTGATTCGGTTGTGCAGCCCTCCTCTGTCATTGATAATTTTTTTGATAATCCACGAAGCTGCCGAGCCGCAGATGACCAAAATAATGTCTTCTCGTTTTGAGCAGTATTGGTTCCAAAAATTGTCGAGTGCTGCCAAAAAACCGGAGCGTGGTGTCTCAAACCAAGGGATTTCATCCAGAAAGACGACTTTTTTATCCGGGCTTTTCAGGGTATTGAGATAAGATTTGAGTTGGGCAAATGCCTGTAACCATGTTTTGGGTGGCAGTGTCGGACTTTGCCGGACTTCCTGTAAAGTGAGCCAAAAATTTTCCAGTTGCTGACCGAAACTTTTTTTGTGTAAACCGCTACATTCAAATACAATTTGATTTTTATACACTTGCCTGACCAAAAAAGTCTTGCCTACTCTTCGCCTGCCGTAAACTGCTACAAACTCAGCTTCATCTTTTTTTAGCAAAGATTCTAAAAGCGCGATTTCAGCTTTTCTTCCGGCTATTTTCATATATGATTTTATGTATAAGTTGCCAAAATAGAGTTAAATTAAGCTATTTTGGCAGATTATAGATTTTATAATTTGCCAAAAGTAGTAAAAAAGTACGATTTTGGCAAATTATAAAAAATGCTTTTTATTACTGCAAGCTTCACAGAGTCCAATGGAAAGGGTGTCTTGTTTTCGTCTGAATAAGGTATTTTATACGACATTCAAAACTGAAAACGGTATTATTATCTTTTGTTAATTGCTTTTTGAGATATTGATAAGTACCTTTATTGCCCCCACCGACTAAAAAATTACAGCATTTGTAAAATCCATCAGATAAAGTTATTTTAGCGCGAAAAAAATCCCTTTTCTGTTATATTTTTTTAATACAAAACAATCGAATTTTCATGTCTATGTTTACAAAAATTACATTAAGTCTATGCTTATCTATTGGTGTATGGCTCAACTGGGCTTATGCCCAAACCTCCACTTTTGAAGAAGTCTATAACATCATGCAGACCAAATGTACGGGCTGCCACGGAGGTAGTGCGCCACAAGGAGCATTGGATTTAAGTGGCTCTATGTCAGATGTTTATGATGTGCTTGTGGGAGCTACGCCCACCAATCCTGCGGCAGCGGCAAAGGGCTATAAGCAAGTTGCTCCCGGATATGTGGAGAACAGTTATTTGCTCAACAAACTCGCTACGGCAGAATGGGATGACACCTTTCCGCTCGAAGTAGCAGAGGGCAATCCTATGCCGCCTGCGCCTTTGGATCCGCTTACGCCAAAAGAAATTGAACTGTTCCGCCAGTGGATACTTTTTGGTGCGCCGCCCGACAAACAGGTGGTTGACCCGCAGATTTTGGAAGATTATTACGAAAATGGTATGGCACTTCCCGGTACGGATGCTATGCCTGCTCCCGACCCTTCGGAGGGCTTTCAAATTCGATTCGGTCCTTTTTTCCTGGCACCGCTTGAAGAGCGCGAATTTTTCAAAAAACACGATATGGGAATAGACGTGGATACCGATGTCAATCGCATTGATGTGAGTTTTAATAAAGAATCGCATCACTTTATTTTATATAAAATGGGTGACAATGTAGCTGCCAATGTACGTGAGGGAATGCGCGATATTGAAGACGCAGGATCAGCCATGTTTAATAATGCACTCGTATCGGCTTGGCAGGATGAACACCCACATGCCCTGCCCGAAAATACAGCTTACCGATTTAATGGCGACACCTATCTGGATTTGAATTATCATTTGAAAAACTATTTCGCCACAGGTGTACTGGCTTCCGAAGTCTATATCAATGTATATACACAGCCGCATGGCACTGCCCAATACGAGATGAATGCAACCCTGATACCTTACGATATGTTTGGTTTGTTTTTTGGTGAAGAACTGGGGCAAGACCTGATTATTCCTAATACCGGAGACCCTATTACCTTTTCCGATCGCGTTCAGATTCCCCCCAATTTACCTTTTCCTTCGGGTACCTGGCACGTCTGGCAGTTGTCCACACATACACACGCACGCGGCACCGATTACGATATTTATCTGGCTAATCCGGACGGCTCCAAAGGTGAGCAGATTTACGAAGGGTTCTATAATTTTGACTATACCTTCAATCAAGGATATTTTGATTACGAACATCCGCCGATACGAACATTTGAACCACTATTGCCCGTCAATATGAACATAGGTGCCGGAATTATTCACGAAGCTACTTATATCAATAACGAGGCAGACACACTCGGTTGGGGCGATACCACCGACGATGAAATGATGCTCATATTCGTGCATTTTACCACCTCTGCTATTACGGATGTTGACGATACACCCGAAGCTACACCCACCAAATTGACAGTATTCCCCAATCCTGCACAAGAGCAGACGACGATAACTTACGAACTGCCTGTCAGCGGAAATGTAAGCCTTGAAGTATTCGATATATCAGGTAAAAAGGTCAACGAAATCATCAATCAATACCAACAAACAGGGAACTATACTTATTCACTGGATGTCGAAAAATCAGGACTGTCTAATGGTGTTTACCTCATCAATGTCAGCATTGACGGACAGGTGGCAGCTTCTGAGAAAGTCATTATTAGTAAATAGTGATTCGTTGATGAGTGATTAGAAATTTACAGTGAGGAAAAGTTATTTTTTTGTTATTTTAAAATAAATAAAGTATAATTATTTTATTTTTAATAAAAAATATATTTTAAATAATTTTAATTATTAAAATAACTTTTTCTCACTATACTTTTATTAAAATAAATAATAATACGATGAAGGGAGATAAAGACAGACAAAAAGCATTGGATGAACGTTTGGAAAAGATGCGTTTGAAGGTAGAAGAATTGACCGGCGGTAAGCATGATTTGGATGTATCCGGTAAGACTGTCGGCGAAATAGAAAAGGAAGACTAATTGGTCGCACTGAAATAAGATTGCTTTTTTATTATTTAAAAATAAATAAAGTGTAATTAATTTTTCCGAATTTGGGCTAAAACTCGTCTGACATTTAAACTTTGCCGAAAAATATGAGTTCGTCGGTGAATTTTGAAAATGTCAGACGAGTTTTAGCCCAAATTTGGAAAAAATGCCCTATGTTAAATACAGTTATATTTTTTTTTAAAATATGATATTATGTCAAGGTTGCACTGAAATAAGTAAAAAAACAAATAAACTATTTTTGTGTGTATAAAATGCTTAAATTTGTGTTGACAGATGTAGTATCATAAGACGTATCATTTATGTTCCATGCCAATGTAGTTAATGAGGATGCCCTTCT
>CALIZI010000202.1 GCA_938028705.1 uncultured Saprospiraceae bacterium
AAACTTGTAAAAAGTTAGGCATAAACGCTTATGCATATATCTTAGATAGACTCAACCATAAACGAATGACTGACCTCCATAATATCATATATCAAAAAATTACTACAACACAACAATACCCTGACTTATTTACATGATACATTATTTCTTACAATTATTTCAATATTTTTAATATTTAATTCTTGTCAAAAGGATAAACAAATTTACGAAAAAAAACATGCAGATATTTTTGAACTTACGGAAAGGAACAGTAGAGAGTTTTGCTCAAGTTATGTTCCAACTTTTTGTGAGCCTGATTCATATCTTGTTCCTTTAATTCACGAAGAAGGTGGAGTAGGTGTGGTAGTTGGTATGGAAAGGTTCAACTTTTTACCGATAACTCTTTTTGACAACAGTAAAGGAATTATAATAAGAAAAGATAATGATATATATGTTCTACATGATGGTTCTAATGATTATTTAAACTCTAAAAGTACAAATGACGAACTTCCGTCTCAACTAGGAGTTTTACTGGATGTTAATTTTGATATTACTTCTTCTAGAGAAGACATATCAATAGTTTTATCCTCTTATCTAGGTCAACAAAATCGTAGAGATGAATTTATAGATTTAACGAGTGTAAGTCGAAAATTAGGCGCACCTGTGGCACAATTTTGTGACTATCAATTCGTTTCGTCAGTGGATATGTTCATTAATGAATTTCTTTATGGAGGAGAGATAACTGCTTCTGATGCACCAGAATTAATAGAAAATGCCTTTCTTAGTTGTTTATCGATTTATGATACCAGTTATCCTGCTTGTAATTTTTGTAAAAGTCCGAGATGTTTGATTGATTATTTACTATCAGATTTGGGCTTAACTCCTTATGAGAAGGAAATAATGGTCATAAATTATTTAAGAGCTACGCTCAATTTATCTCATGAAGATTTTGTATTTCTAAAGGCAGATCAGAATACTAGAAATTTTGCAATGGATTTATATAATCTTGCAGATACCTACTTTCATGGATGTAATAACATTGAGATATTGGAAGACGTATTTAATTCAGGCATTTGTGATGTGAGCCAACTGTCAAACGAGGATTATGCTGCATGTTTAATAAGTGAACTGGTATCAGAATATTCAAATGAACATGGGTTTGTTATTGTAGAGAATCAAAGTGATGTTCCTACTAATGTTACAGTAAGTATCCTTCCCTACAGTTGTAAGTCATTTTATTTAGATGAGATTGCGCCGAATGAATACGAAACAACAATATCAAACTTAATAATTTCTTATCATCATGTACAACAACTTTTACCACCCAAATACAAACCATTTAATTTTAATGTCTCTCTTGATATTAGTGTTACGGCATTACCAACGGAGGAAAAGTGTGATGTGCAAAATATTCTGGCTGACGTATTGAATGAAGCAGTACAAGATGTGGTGGGCATATTTGGTTCGGATAGAGTGTATCTGTTACCAAATGCTTTAACAACGCTTGAGACTGATTTAGGAATTGCTTTAGATGCTTTACTTCAACCTCACTTTCCATTGGGAAGTTGGTCAGATGTTCCAGCACAAAACTTTCTGGGAGGCAATCCTCCAATTCCTATTATTCCCGGAGAGGTTGACGATTGCTGCCAATAATTCTTCAGAATTGACCATTTATTTGGTTAAATTAAATGTGTAACTCTTTATGTGTTGTAAATGTTATTAATGTGTAAATAAAATTTATTAATAACATTATTTAGACCAAGGAATGGTCAATTCTGTAATTTATTATGTATATATTTATTATTATTTTTATAAACTACTTATCCATGGACGGGATGTATATTCAATACAATCAGGTAGAGTCAGGTGTTGTATCTTATTTCGATTATCAAATTATTAATATTGATTTACATTCAGAACAATGCACTTTTTATTCTAGATTGGGTGAAGCATTGCATCAATCAAAAATATCTCATATTAAAGATAATAAAGTATTCTGTGATAATGCAAAAATTGAATTACATAAATTTGATCTAAATACATTGAATTTATATTTTACAGATGGGCTAAATAAAGATAAAATATCATATCTTAAAATCAGTAAAATAGATAAAATATCTAACGAGATAAATAATAAGTTTAGTGATAAAATACAGAAAATTAACGAATACTTATTTTTTATACATGAAAGCACTCTTGGTGTTAAGCGTTTGTTCCCTGTTCATGCCATAGATGAAGAAAATATTGAGTACTACAACCTGTTAAATTTTGAAATTGAAAAGTATAGTGGATTGAATGTACATTGAAATTTCGAGCCATAATTATCCGTAGTTTTCAGTATGTTCCGCTTTAAAAAAGAGTTTAGTACACCACTAAACTCTTTCTTTATTTAGAGTCTGCTCAGTGTTTTCGTTGAATGTCAAGTGGTAAATGTTTTTAATGTAAAACTATATGTTTCTTTTGTGTTAATGTTTCACCAAATTTTGTGCACTATACTTTACTTTGTACCCAGTGAAGCAAATCGAAGTAGTCATAAAACCGTGCTTCATTGGGGTTTTCGCTCAATTTACTAATAATTGGCAGATGTCTTTTAAATACCTCCTTTTTTTCCAAAAGTGGTGCGTTAGAGAGTTCTCTTAATAGAGCAAAAAGCTGCTTTTCAGATTGATATAATTCTCGTTTGTTTCTAATTCGGTTTTTGGCATTGGTGATTTGAGCACCAAGGTGGCTGTAATTACATTCATATTGTGCGACTAATTTGAGTGATTCGGCAAAAAGGCAAATTTCTTCTGCCGCGTTGGGTCTTCCTTGAGTAATATCACTTAACCAAAGTAGTGTTTTTTTATATTGCCCGTTGGCGAGTAAGATATAAGCAATTATGTAACAAAACGTTATTTGAGGAATTATCGGAATTTCTGATTTATATTTCTTAAATAAAGGCTCAAACTCTCCAAGCAATTCCAATCCCGCTTTGAAATCTTTATTACCTATAATTTTATTAAATTTTAGTCGGTACAACATCTCCATTACTTTACTTGGCTTAAATATTTCTTCAAAAGGAGTTTGCTTTAATAGTCGTTCCATTTTCTCTATTCCTTTTTCCAACTTATTATGCTCTCCCAAAGTCAAGCTATCAATTAAATAACGATTTAAAGTAACGACATAATCTTTTGGAAAGAGGTTAGTCATGTTAATATTTTCTTCATATATTTTTAATAATTCTTTATTATATTCATAAGCCGTACCCACTGTACCTGTCATAAAATGGTAAGTAGCCAATACTTTGTAATATTCAATTTTAGCTCGTAACGAAGTAGCTTGTTTTGGTGATTTAAACGCTTCATCAGGAATGAATTTTATATCCTCTTGAAGTCTGATTTTATCAAAATGCGCTTTCTGGACTATACAGCGGTACATCTGATACAAGCTCAGATTCCTTTGCTGGTCTAACCCCTCAATCATTTTATTATACAAAATTCTTATATCAGATTCACTGATGTCTTTGTACCAGTTCTTATCCCATATCAACTGCTCAATTTTCAACAAATCAGGTAATTGTTCAAAGAGTTCATACTCGAATATTGTGATTCGAATGCGTCGTAATATAGGAGGAGCTTGTTTTTCTAAATTTTTCTCTATTAATATTTTGCATATGTGTATATCTTTTTTTACTTTTTCCTCTATTGAATTTTCTAAATGAAATTCGTGTAGTTTACTAATAATTCGAGAGTATAATTGGCTTTTAACCACCTTTAAATGGGGTGTTTTTATAGCCAATTTCTTTATCAATTTTTGTTCATCATACTCTGTCATTTTTAATATTTCATTAAAAATGGTGAGGTAGCTCTGCTCATTAGTGGCGTTTCTTCTAGCGTGTTTTCTAAAGTAACTCACTTCTGATTTGTTTAAAGATTTGATTAATGTAAAAGTTTTGGACATAAAAACAGGTATTTATTTTAATTTTTTTCTTTAACTTTTTTCTAAGTTAAATATTTGACTTACAGGAATTTATGAAAAAAAATAATGACTTTTACTACAAATTATTGTTAATTTTTTAGGTGTTATATATTTGATATAAATTTCTTTTGTACTTACCTTGCAAATAAATAACATTTACACCCATATAGATGAGTTTAAAGACGTTACACTTTTTGTAAAAGTAATAACAAGTTATTAAATGTTTTAAATTTTTCACCTAAAATTAAACTACTTAATATGAGTCCACAAACATCAAACGCAAATGGTTATTATGGTAATGCTGATTACGACAAGCATCAAATCAATGATTCCATTAGCTTAGGGAATTTTCTATGGCTTGCTACAAGTAATGGCGTAATTAAAATCAATCAAACTACACGAGAGCGTACCCATTATACAAAAGAGAACTCCAATTTGCCCGACAATCAAGTAGAAACTATTGCTACCAATCAAAAAGCCGCACGGTGGATTGGCACTTATGGTAACAGAATTGCTTTTATAAACGAAGATGAAAAATGGGAGGTTGTTCCCTATGACTTGACTTTATTTGAGGAAGGTACGATTGAAGAAAATGGAAAAGTATTGATAAAAGGCGATAAGGATAATTGGTTAAGAACCAATTTTATCCATTTTGATATCAATGATACGCTCTGGGTAGGAACAAGTATCGGACTATTCAAACTTCAATATGAGGCGAAAAAAACAATATGGAAAGGACCTTTCAACCCAATTGACAGAATTGAGCATCCCCTTAACGTACTTTTCATCAGAGATGTAGAGGGGGGAATCGAAATCTCCGGTAATTTTGGAAAACGAGGGTATGAAAAACCTATCGGTAATGTAAAAGCTTACCGATTACCTAATGTTATTTCTGTGGAAGATACTGACTGGAGAGCAATGACCACTGAAGAGAGAATTACAGAAGCAGCAGCAGTTACTGAAGAAAGTGATAATCCGTAAACTGTATAATTATAAAGATTGAACTATAATACACTAACTATCATCTACTTAACACTTGTGAAGCAAATATCCTAAAAAACTGTTTTCCTCTACTTATGCACTTTTTAACAGAAGGCAGAACAGCCTCAGAAAAACAATTTTTTTGACTGTGGTGGAACCCACACCCTGTAACCCTACTATCACTCCGTTCCACATTTTTCATCATCTTTTTTTTCCCATTCAGTGAGAAAGAACAGAGAGAGTTTAGAACACCATCTAAGCTCTTTTTTTATGTACATACCTTGACATAATGGCATGTTTTAAAAATAAAAATATGTTTGTATTTAACATGGGATATTTTTTCCGGATTTGGGCTAAAACTCGTCTGACATTTAAACATTGCTGGAAAAATATGCTATCATCGGTGAATTTTGAAAATGTCAGACGAGTTTTAGCCCAAATTCAAGAGTAAAATACCAACTATATTGAATAAAAATCGAACATGACATTGTCAAGATAGCAAATTTATTAAAAATTTTTTTAATGTCAAATTGAATTATTTTTTTTGTATTAGTGTATGTAAATTAAGGCATAAATAAAATTTGTTTTTTGTATTTTGTTGTTTTTTAGTGAATAATAATTTATTGTTATAATTATGTGTGAAACATAAGCATAGAATATCAGTAAAATGAAGTGTACATATCCAAGAAACCACACACTAAAATGCAAGCAAAAGGTTTATTCATCCAAGTGCTTTTTGTACTCATGACAAAAGCATCGCTCCTCAGTGGGCAAACCAACCAAAAAATACTCGTTACAGCTATGGGAGAGGATGTCGGCTACCGCGTCCGGCTCACCAATAAGCATCTTGAAGGTGCCGACTGTCAGCGAAAATTGAACACCGGACAGCAGGTACTGACTGCCCTTCGGGGCAAACCCATAAAGCTGTGGGTACACTTCTCACATGGGCATCATTCGCGGATGTTCGGTAAAATTCCTAAACGCAAAATTTCCTATTTTTCTAATGGCTTCATCATTTCACCGCATGTCGAACATGTAGGAAGGGTGCAACCGCATTTTGATGTATAACTTGAAAGTCTTATTTTAGCCAAAAAATATTATGGAAAGTAAAATTATAAAAAAAGACGGCAATCGCCTGACCTTAGAGGTACAAATTTTATTAGACCCAAATTCTATGCTGA
>CALIZI010000203.1 GCA_938028705.1 uncultured Saprospiraceae bacterium
CGGTAAAAAGTGTGGGTCGGTTAAATTCTCTTTCATATTTAACTTCGGAATTGACCTAAAAGCTATAAGGTTTCCGAAAACCTTATAGCTTTGATAGCCGGACTTTACGCTTACCCATACTTTTCACCGTAGAGCCAAAAAAACTAAATGATGTCAATTGCAATTGCAACCTCAACTTCAATCTCAATCTCAACTTCAACCTCAACCTCAATTTACCTTTAGCAAATTCTTATTTGTATTTGTATTTGTATTTGTATTTGAGGTTGCAGTTGCAGTTGAGGTTGCAGTTGAGGTTGAGGTTGCGGTTGAATTAAAGCATTTTCTGATGCACAATAGCAGCACCTGCGGTATTATACTCCTGTTTGCTTACCCAATATTGAGCAGTCAGCATACCGGCAGCAATCGAACCACCTATCCACGTAGAATCTTTACGATTTGCCGGTGCAATTATCTCAACATTAAAGGTAGGAGGTGCCAGTGAACTGACCTGATGCTTTACTATATTTTCTATATCCGGTAAAAGTGTTGTATCGCCAGACAGCACTATATTTTCAAACAAGGTGGTACGGATATCCACATCGCATTTCATGATGGAACGGTAAATTGAATCCTGAATGCCGACTGACGATGATGTAAAAGGAATTCCGAGCAACTCACCCATCGTAAATGGACGCGCTTCCTGAATGGCACTATCTATGGCGTATGGCATCATGTAATTATCCAAAAATGAAGTAGTATAAAACATACCACCTTCTGCGTGCATTACCGTACCTGTTACACGTTCTGATGCCAACAAAGCGAGAAAAGTATTTATTGTAACACAAATAGCGGATACGTCAAAATCCTCAAACATTATCTGTGTAATTTTTTCCCGATTTGTCTTAGTATTCACCGGACGCTCTGTGATTAAAACCGATTGTTCCGCAGGATTGGCATTGAGCAGACCGAAGGCATGACGGATAATTTCTTTGAAATCCGTCCAATTATTAGGTGAACCTTGCACAAAAGGGTTGGAACCACTGTCTGTTGCTGCGTCGCCTACCAAGGCTGTAGAACCATTCCAACTTACTCTGTTGGGAAAAGTGAAAGCAGGCGCAGCACCGGCGAAACCTACTCTGGTTTTGTCCGCACCAAAGTCCATGATAATAGGATTTGTTAAACTCATAATGATAATAATTAAAATTTAATTAATATGAAACTTTATTTTTTTGAAAAAAAGACAACCACCCAAATCCAAGTTCACAAGTAGGCAGGAAAATATTATGATAGTTAGTTTACTCTTCTCCGGGTGGCAGCTCTCCCTTGCTATAAAATTTCACACAAAAAATTCTAAAGCAGGACAATTGGTTTTCACTGTAAATGACGAGGTATTTTTTGGAATAGGCTTTCATATTTGTAACAAATGCTATGCAATTTGTAACATGTCTTTTGTTTGTTTGATAATCAAATAAATAAAACGTGTACTTTTTTTAATTTCAAATTCTACCTTTATCAAAAGGACCAATACCCTTTTTTGGGTAATTCATTAATTTTGGACTCATATCTTTGGACAAAATGGGAATTAGGGAATTGGGAAATTAGGTTTAAATTCGTAATCTATTGATTATCAATTATTTTTATTTTATCATTTAAATAAAACATGTAAATAATTATTTTTCATAAATAATTAGAACAGAAGGTTTTACCAAATTTTCCAATTCCCCAATTTCCTCTGTCCAAAGTCTATATTAATTGTCATTCAAAAATTGGCGAAGACATTGCAATGACTAAATCCAAATTAATACGCTATTTCTAACGATGGTAAAAATCAGGTTTTGTATAAATTTTCTTATTTTTCGATACGTCTTTTGCTTTGGTCATTTTTTCATAAGTGCTTATGTACAAATTTTGTAAGGACTCAATTTGTCGGTCTATATTATAAGTTTTAGCTACATCAAAAGCATTGTGCACCAATTGATGACTTAGTGTTTTGTTGGCTAAAATTTGGAGAATACCCGTTGTAATTTGTGGAGTATTTTCGTAATCTACAATCCAGGCATGTTCTTTATGTACTGCAAAATCATACACACAACCGGAGCGTGTGATTACTGAAGGGATTCGCGAAAACATGGCATCCAGACAACACTGCCCGAAAGCCTCCACGTCCTTATTAATAGGTACATGCACAAAGACATCGAAGAGTTGGTACAAAGCCGCCAGGTCATCCTCAAATGATATTTCCAAATAACTGTCGGATGGCAATTGTGCCAATCGTTCTTCGACTTCCTGTGCACCCTGCGTGATTCCATAAGTACTTTTTTTCGCTTTATTTTTGGCTATTTCCTTTTGCTGTCGGGCAATGATGTGTTTTTGAGAACCCGCTATCACCAAGTAGGCATTCGGGTGAATTTTGAGTAGCTCCCGAAAAGCATCTATCGTATATTTGGGACCTTTCCATGCCACATAACGCGCCACCACACCAATTACGGGAGATTTACCTTCGGGAATTTGGTATTTTGTTTTGAGTTTTTCGACCCTTTCCGCACCTACCTTTTCAAAAAGGGAGAGGTCAAATCCGTTTGGAATCACCGATATTTTTTCCTCCGGCACGCCATCGGCTATCATACCCGGTACGCCTTTGTTGGTAACAGAAATAGCATTGGTTGCCATATCCCAAATCATTTCATACTTGCTGCGGTCGTGCCTTTTATTCTTCACGCCGCCGTGCTGCCGCGTAAATACCCTCACAGGCACATCGGCATAAAAAGCCGCCTGTTGTCCGGTAATATGCCCGTTGAAAAAAAATGGTATGCACAATATCCGTCTGATTGACTTTCAAGTGGTCGTAGATTTTCTTGGTGATTTCGGGCATGATGGCATAATCCGTCATCGGAATCATTTGATAAGGCACTTTATGTTCAGCCAAAAAATATTGCAAAGGATCATTCGGTTCTAAAATGATAAAATCCACTTCAAATTTTGAACGGTCAATATACATCGCCAGCCATTCGTGGGCTACCCACCTGATATTTAAGCCCATGATGTATGTTAGTTTTAATTTCTTATTCATCTTAATAATATATTTTAAATAAATATTTATAAAAATAAAAGAACCTTAGTAATTGGGTTTTGGACATTAGGTAACTGGGGAATTAGGTAACTGGGGAATTAGGGAATTAGGGAATTAGACTAACGAAAGCATAATTCGTTATTTATCAGCACGATAAAAATTGCAATAAAAATAATTTAAAATAAAGTGTAAACTAATGCAAATTATTGATAATGTCCCGATAGTTATCGGATTAGCGTCAGGTTTAAATATATTCAACTTGTATTTACTTGATTAACAATAATTTACAAAGAATATTGAAATTAGAACGGGAATTAATCTCCCCCTTTGGAGGGGGGTGGGGGGTGGAAAAACAGCCGAAAGTCCACCCCCCAGCCCCCTCCAAAGGGGGAGATATATCATGCTTTCTTTTTCAATTTCTTTGTAAATTATTAATTATCATTATTTTATTTATTAAAAAATACTAAACCTGACGCTAATCCGATAGTTATCGGGATTACCTAATTACCCAGTTTCCGAATTCCCCAATATCCAAAGTCCACTTAGTAAAATCAGTTGAAAAACAACGATTCATTCACTTATTATACTTCAGATAATCCAGAGCTATAAGTGCCGGTCCCATATCATTAAAAGTATCATCATTGGCATTTCTGCAAAGCCTGTTGAGTTCTTCCAATGAAATGAGATACATCTCTATAAATTCGGTTTCGTCCAATTGCTGTTCTCCGATTTTTTCGCAATCCAGCGCAAGGTAAACGTATTGGCAATCTGCCCTGTACTCTGTGTAAAGTTTTTTCAAAAAGACGATTTCTCGCGCTTCATATCCCGATTCTTCCCTCAGTTCCCGAACTGCGGCGGTTAGTGGACTTTCTCCCTCATCAATATTGCCTGTCGGAAAAGTGACCAATACTTTTTCCGGTCCTGCCCTGAATTGTTTGACCATAATAGCTTTATTATCTTTTGTAAAAGATACTACGGTGACATAATCCGGTCCGCTCAAAATATCAAAGGTTGCTTCCCGACCATTTGGCAGTTCATAGGTTTTCTGGATTACTTTCCGCCAGCCGTCAAAAGCAATAACTTCCTTTATTTTCTTCCAAATCATGAATTGTATTTAATTTGAATTATTGGTGATTTTTGGATTTTGGACAGAGGAAATTGGGGCATTTGGAAATTCGGTAATCCCGATAACTATCTGGACTATTTGAATTTTTTATGAAAAATAATTATTGGCATGTTTAGATTTGTCGTAAAAGTAGTTGACACTTTTTCACGCAGAGAGTGCAGAGTTCGCAGAGGGTTAATTATCAAATCTCTGCGACCTCTGCGTTCTCTGCGTGATTTACTCAATTTGGAGCGTTTGCCACATTGCCAAAAAGTGTCAACCACACTTCTAAACATGCCTAATTATTTACATGTTTTATTTCAATAATGAATATAAAATTATTGATAATCAATAGTTTATGTAATTAAACCTAATTCCCTAGTTACCTAATTCCCATTCTGTCCAAAGTCCAAACTTGACAAATCGTTGCAATGAATCAATCATAAGCCCAACTCCTGCCATAAAGTGTCGGGAATTTCAAGATCCAGCCAATTGATAATTTCGGTGACTTCTTGGGCTGACCTTGCCCCTGAAATCACCGTTGCAACGGCGGGGTGGCGCAGTGGATATTGGAGTGCCGCTGCCTGTATGGGAATGCTCAATCGCCGACAAACAGCGTCAATTTTACGGGCTTTCTCCACTTTTTCTGTTGGTGCTTTTCCGTAATCGTAGGTCAGATTGGGAGCATCAAGATTGGCTAATAAGCCGGAATTAAAGACCCCGCCGTTGATGATAGATACCTTGCGTTTTTGGCACTCGGGCAGGAGGCTTGGCAAAGCACTTTGGTCCAATAAAGTGAAGCGACCTGCCAACAAAAAACAATCAAAATCGCCATGTTGTAAGGCATCATAACAAACCTGCCATTCATTGACTCCTATACCAATTGCATCAATCAGACCTTCACTACGCAATTGGTGTAATGCTTTGTACGCCCCTTCCATGGCTTGCTGAAAAACAGCGGCTTGTGCTTCTCCATGTGCAAAAATATCAATATCGTGGATGAGGGCAATGTCAATCCTGCCCAAGCCCAATCGCTGCAAACTATCCTCTACCGAGCGCATCGCCCCATCGTAGCTGTAATCAAATTTTAGCTCAAATGGCAATTTGGAACGATAAAAACGGTCATTTGCCGGAGGCGGGTCCAAGGGTGCCAACATCCGCCCGACTTTTGTAGATAAAATAAAGCTGTCTCTTGGTTTGGAACGCAGAAAATCACCCATTCTACGCTCTCCAAGACCGTAACCGTAAAATGGCGCAGTATCAAAATAACGAACCCCTTTTGACCAAGCCATTTCCAAGGTATCCATCGCCTGCCGACGCGGAACTTCAGTGTACATACCCGCCAAACCCGTAGCTCCCAACCCAAATTCGGTCAAGCGGAGTTGGGTACTACCTACTAATCTTTTAGATAACATATTATTGATGTGTTAGTGGATGAATGAGCGACACACTTTATTAAACATGCTAATATTTTGTAAAACAAAGTTTGGTTCTTTGACAATTTTTGCAAATTCAATAAAACGCTCTTTTCACGCAGAGTTCGCAGAGAACGCAGAGTATTGATAATCAATTCTCTGCGACCTCTGCGTTCTCTGCGTGAGAGTACAATTTGCAAAAAATGTCAAAGAACCCAAAGTTTTATGAAATTCCGAATTTTCCAGTTTCCGAATTCCCCAATGTCCTAAATACATCAACACATTTATTTACCATAAAAACTCAATATACGCTTGCAAATATATTGAATATCATCATTAGTCATGTCGGGATATACGGGCAAAGATATACCTTCTGCCGAGATTGCATTGGTATTCGGAAAATCATGTTCTGCATAATTGAGGTATGAAAAACAGGGTTGTTTGTGCAATGGATAGAAGAAGTTTCGCAATTGAAGCCCTCCGTCTGATAGATGTTTATTTAAGGCTTCGCGGTCTTTTACTCTGATAGAACATCTGAAAGGCACATAATTGCAGTAGTCCAATTTACGAATCAGTTTGATTTCTTCATGTCCTGACAGATATTTTTCATACAAGGCATGGTTTTCCAATTTGCGTTGTAAGATGAGGGGATACTTTTCTACTTGCGCCAGCCCGACGGCACATTGCAAATCCGTTACCCTAAAATTCATACCCAAAGCCGGATGTATAAACGTACCACTGTGTTCTCTGCCTTGATTTCTGATTAGGCGTAGTTTTTTGTAGAGTTCTTCATTATTGGTCAGTATGACTGCGCCTTCTCCCATCGTCACCGTCTTGTCGGCGAAAAAGGAAATGACTCCTATATCGCCCATAGTTCCGGTGTGTTTGCCTTTGTAAAATACACCATAACCCTGTGCGGCATCTTCCAATACTGTAATATTATGTTTTTTGGCAATCTCCAATATCGGGTCCATATCTGCCGACTGACCGTACATGTGAATCGGCATGATGACTTTGGTGCGGGGGGTAATGAGTTTTTCTATGTCTTCGACTTTGATGTGATAATCATGTTCATTGACATCAATCATCACCGGTTTTGCGCCCGCAAAAGCGATGCTACTACCGGAAGCATTGAAGGTGAAATCAGGTACAATGACCTCATCGCCATGTTTCAAATCCAAAGCCAGTAAGGATAGGAATAAACCCAATGTACCGTTGTTGGTGAGTAAGGCGTATTTGGCACCTGTAAATTCTTGCAGGTGTTTTAGTAAGCGTTTGGAAAAAGGACCTTCTGTAATCCAGGTGGCATCGATAGCTTCGGCTAAGTATTGTTTTTCTTCTTCTCCTATGTATGGTATTAATTGAGATATTTTTCTTTGTTCAACTAACATATTATTCATTTTTTATGTTTAAAATATTTAAAATCAATATTTTGAGGAAATGTACTCGTCGTGTTTTTGACATGTCAGACGAGAGAAGTACCTGTCTTATTGGCATGTTTAGAATTGCAGTTGACACTTTCATCTTCAAATTAAAATAATGTAAAATGTAAAATAATAAATGTAAAATGTAAATCCCGATACCTATCGGGATGTAGTACGTGTATAATACATTTTCGTTTTTTCATTGTTGAGTCTGCATTAAGAATAAGAAAAAACGATTTTAACGAAATTTAATTTCGTATTGTATTAAAATTTAATTTTTTCATTAAAATAATACTTAAAATAAAATTATATAAATATTTGAATTTTAATTAATTAAAAACTAAAAAAAAATTAATTATTTATTTTTTCTTATTATAATTTTTAATATAAAAATAAAATTTTAACTTTTTTGAATTTCTATACTTTCTAATGTGGACTCATTGTTTAAAAATTTAAAAATCAATAAAATAGAAACACCTCGCGTTCACTCGCGTCCTACAACTTTTACATTTTACATTTATTATTTTACATTTTACATTTCAAAAAAGTGTCAACTGCAAATTTAAACATGCCGTCTTATTGGTCTCTTTTTTGTAGAATAGGGTCGCTAATGGGCCAATGTACATTTAAGCTGGGGTCGTTCCATTTTACGGTAAATTGGTCTTTGGCATCTATGTACTCTCCGTTATAAGCCAATTTGTAATGATAAACCGCTTCTTCACTGAGAATACAGAAAGCATTGCCAAAACGGGGGGGCACCAAGACCATTTTTCGATTTTCTCCGCTAAGGTGAAAAGCCTCCCATTGTTTGTAGGTTTTTGATTCGGGGCGATTGTCTAATACGACTTGATAAATTTCACCATAAGCCGAACTGACGAGTTTCCATGACTTTGTATCTCCATGAAAACCTCTGAGTACGTGCTTTTTATTGAATATAAATTTATCGTGCTTAAACTGCGTTTGTCCATTCAAATAAGGCGCGAAAAAATCTTCGAGATAAGTGGTATAAACCGAACCTCTAAAATCTGTAAAAGCACTTGGGGTAAAACAAACAACCTCCTTAAAAACAGTAGATTGCCGGACGGTAAATTGGTCAAAACTCATAAATTAAATACTTAACTTGGCGTGATTAGTTAATTAGTTATTAGTTAATTAGCTTTTGGACTTTGGACATTTTGGTAATTAGGAAATTGGGAAATTCGGTTTTAAACCGTAAGTAATTGATTATCAGGTATTTTATTTTTATTGAAATTAAAAAATATTTAATTAATTTAATTTTATAATTATTTAATAAAAAGCGACTTACCTAATACCGAATTTCCTAATTCCCCAATGTCCAAAGTCCAGTTAGCTTGACAATATTAAATTAAAAAAATAAAAGTATGTTTATTCTTAAAATCGGAAATCTGCCCCGAATTTGACCTAAAACTCGTCAGACATTTTCAAAATGTCAGACGAGTTTTAGGTCAAATTCAGACCGAAGCACCTATTTATAGTAAACAAAAATCTAATTTAACATTGTCAAG
>CALIZI010000204.1 GCA_938028705.1 uncultured Saprospiraceae bacterium
GTTAAATGTACAAACAGTGCCGCTCCTATGGAGTTTAGGAGATTTTGGGGATTATTTTGCTACAAACAGGGTCGGTACTAAGGTACCTTTATCGCAAAAAGTCGATTTGCAAGTCTCAACTTATTTTAATCGCACAGGTTGGCTAAAGTCGTCAGTACAAGTCGCTTTAATTTAAATTGTTTTTTTTGTAATTAAGTAAGGTATTGATAAATAACGTTTTATGAATTTTAATTATTGAAAATATTTTTTCAGCGAAACGTGAATATTAAAATTCATTAATTTTGTTTACCCGAATTTGAGTTCCCTTATCAAGGCAAATGGACATATAATTGCTCTACATTTGTATTGCCCCAACTCGCGTCCAATAATTTTGCTATCAAATGATTATTAGTCGCAGAGAGATTTTTGGCGGGTAAAGTCAAAGTGGATTGACGCGCACCGGATGATACATTTTCAAAGACCTGACCGACTAATCCCCAGGACGAATCGAAGACTTGTACCAACAAAATCCCGTTTTCATCAATCGAATAATCCAGAGTCACCGGATTATTGCCATTAGAAATATTGGTCGGGGTCGGATTCCATGCGAGTGAATTGCCTGTCGGTGGCGGCGGTGTATTGCCAGAGGGTAAATTCAGGTCATCACGCACCAATTGATTACTCCAATCCGAACTGAGCAAGAATACCTGCAAATGATTATTACTGGCAGAGGCTGCACCATTAGGAACATCCAAGTTGAGTGTTATACGGTCTGTACCTATTGATACACTTTTGTAGTCTTGGTCAATTTTGTTCCAATTTTTATCAAAAACTTGTATAAATACAACACCATTTTGATTAATCGAATAATCCAAAGTTAGCTTATTATTGCCATTGGAAATACTCGTCGGTGTTGGGTTCCAGTTTATTGAATTATTGGCAACAGTTGTAGGTGGCGCGAAACCTTCAAGCGTGGTCAATGGACCTACAAAGATAGAAGCATCCTCCTCACATTCAGAGCTAAGTGCATCGCTTTCAACGATGTTGTTTGTTCTGTTGATTGTACAAGGGTCGTTTGGTCCTCTGTTGCCATTACCGATATTATTTCTGATAGGCAGACCTATATAGTCCCAAATAATATTGTTTCTTATGATAACACTTTTATTCGGTCCATCGCAATCATTATAGACATCTATACCATGTTTAACGGCATTCCACATCACATTTTCTTCAATTAAGGTGGAACCATTTGCGACTACAATAAAATTGCCATCGTGACCGCGATTGGTAACATTACTAATAGAGTTGCGACGCACAACAAACTCTCCATCATAAGCATCATTGGTTTTTAATGGGTCTAAACCTAAAACAATGGCAGCTTGAGATTTGACATTTATCTCATCAATTTTGTTGTATTCTATTAAAATATCTGCCGATTTACGCTTAATATCAATGGCTTCTCCGGTTAAGTCGTGCAAATAATTTCCGATAATATGAACATTGCTACTATAGTCATTATGGTCATTGCCTTCTCCAATATAAATTCCTTCTCCCGAAGAGCCTAAATTAGTCAAGCTGATGTCATATACTTCATTGCTTTCAATTTTAATCGTGGCACCTTCAAAAGCATTTCTCACCACAATACCTCCGCCGACTGTACGAGCTACATCAAATACTTCTGTACCTGCAACCCATGTGCCTCTGGGCGCAAAACGAGGGTCATCATCGGCAGGGTCAGCATCATCGCCACCTAAGTAAATACCATGAAACTTCGCCCCTGTTATTCGAAAATTCAATATCTCGATATTGGAATTTACACCTTGTTGGTTGTTGTAAACATTAATGCCAAAATTTTTGCCACTTGCATTAATAGTCGCGGGATTATTTGGATTGGTATAAACGCATAAATTACGTTTATTTACTATCCTCAAAGTACCATTATAAGTACCGGCAGCTAAGGCATATACCGCCCCATTGTGGTTTGTTTTAGAGTTGATTTTACTTTGCAATGCGCTCAAGCTGGTAAACGTTTGTGTGGGGGATTTGACTAAATTAGGTGTTTGATAAGAATTGATAAGTTCAACAAGATTAAGTCCAAAGCAACTATGTACATCGCCTGAAGACCGCAAATCGTTAGTTGTACTTTCTAAGCCTTCTTCGATGTTTAGGTCTAAGGTATCTTGCTCACAAGAAGCCATAAAAACTGAGCCGGCGAGTATCGCCAATAGGCTGAAAAGCCACAATTTAATTTTTAAAATTTTCATGAATTTTTGAAAAAAAATGTTTAATAAATATTGTTTTAAATATGAATGTTTCAATTTCAGGGCTCCCCGTCTAACCTTAGACTTTGGACAAAGGAAATTGGGTAATTGGGTAATTGGGTAAACCTCTCTTTTTTAGATTTTTACAAAAAAACAATTAATTACATGTTTTATTTTATTAAAAAAATTTATTCAATTGATTTTATCAATGAGTTATAATTATAAACCGAGTTTCCCAATTTCCTAATTCCCATTTTGTCTAAAATCCAATTAGACTGATAGCCGAATTTATACAACTAGTCCCAGCGGTCATTGATGTCGTGCTTTAAGAACTCAATGTTGCTGTAGCGCCGACCGTTTCTTACGACTCCGGTATCTTCGCCATCTTTTATGATGTGATAAGGACCGATGTTCATCGCTGCTTTTGAATAACCTGGTCTTAACGTCTGTGCGGAACGTTTTTCCGACAGGGGCACGAAATTTCGACTGGAATCTCCGTCGAGATCACCCCACCAACGGTAGGCACCTTCCACACCACTCGACCACATCACATCCAGTCCAATCCGCAGCCACACCCCGCGGGGCACGTCCGGCACGTTGACGTAGTATTTTGCGGCATCGTTTTCATATTCTTGTACGGCAAATTGAAGACCGTCGTTCCCTTCGTAGATGCTGATGTTCGGCGAGCCGACCCCGTTGCCAGCTCCATAAGACTTGAACTGGCTGACCATCGAGAGCCAGTCGAGTCCAGTTTTCGGATACGGCGCTCTAACCGTTCCGCGAATCTGATTTTCGGGATTTACATCCTCCAACTTGAGAGAGAACACAATGAACTCGCGTTGACCTTCCCTTGAGACATGTATGGTTTCGTCGTCGGTCCACCCCCCCAGCTGACTTCGCGTGTGGTTCTTCTGAAACTCAAAGTCCCACTTGGACTGCGATCCGTGGGTCTGCAACAGTCGGTGACCGGGGTGAACCTGACCGTCGAGGGCAGGTAATGGATCACCTTCGGAATCGTACCACACAATCTGAGTATCGTACCAACTAACGTAGCAAGAATTCCACTTGCCCGCAAGCAAGCTGTTGGATATGTACTTCCACAGGTCAATAGCATCGCGGTTCTCGGCATAGTCGGCTGCCACGACAGTGCCGCTGTTGAAAGGAAGTCCTGCAAAGGGATCTTTGGCTTTTTCAAAAGTAGCACCATTTTTATGTGAAGATTTCAATAATACTTCTTCTACTTGGTACATATCAGTAGATACACCATCTGGAAAATTTGACTTGACTTTTTCCACATTATTGGTGTTTAAATGGAATTCTTCGCGCTTATCAAGTATTTCTTTAGATGTATTGTTTTTAGCATTCTCTGTAATGGTTTTAGTTCCCTCTTTTTGACATCCTGTGAGGAGTATCGCCAATAGGCTAAAAAGCCACAATTTCATTTTCATAATTTTTGAAAAAAAATGTTTAATAAATATTGTTTTAAATATGAATGCTTCAATTTCAGTAAGTCCTTTTATTTTTAATGTGTGTCGCATTCCATCTATACTTTGGTAACTGAGGAATTAGCTTGACAATGTTAAATTAAAAAAATAAAAGTATGCTTATTCTTAAAATCAGAAATCTGCCCCGAATTTGACCTAAAACTCGTCTGACATTTTCAAAATGTCTGACGAGTTTTAGGTCAAATTCAGACCGAAGTGCCTTATTTATATTGAATAAAAAATTAATTTAACATTGTCAAGTTAGGTAAAATATTCATAATCAATAAATGTATTATTTATATTGGTTCTACTGAAATAAGAGGGTTTTTAAGTTATTTTATAGTAAAAAAATATTTATAAATAATTAATTTTTAATAATAAATAAATTATAAAATAATTTTAATTAATTAAAAACGACTATACTTCAGTGCGACCATATTTTACTTTAAATTAATTTTATTATAATATTTATTTTATTAATAAATAATAAACTATGTCTTCGTTAGCCTAATTTCCCAATTTCCTAATTACCCAGTTACCTAATTTCCCAATTAAGCACCAAGCTATCGCGCAATAACAAACTTCTGAACTGCCTGCCATTTAGCGGATTGTAAGACACAGTAATACATGCCTGTCGGGAGGTCGGAGACATCCACATTCAAGGTTTGTGTTCCTTCATTTAGTTCGATGTTGCTTATGTTTTTTGCCAATTGCCCCATATTTGTATAGACTTGTATTTGTGCTTGTGTATTTTCGGGGATTTCGCAATCCAATTGTATGCTATGCCTTGCCGGATTTGGGTACAGATTGACCCTTGTTGAGGCAGTGGGTACTTCTACTTTTGCGAGTGAAATTGTACCGTTGCAAGTCTCTATCCTGACATCATCAATGTAAACATAGTCTCCATTGCCGGAAGCATCACAACGAAAACGGAAGCGAGTATTGTTGGAGAAATTTTCATTCATCGTAATCGTTTCGTTGTAGCGTGTATCATTGACAAACTCACTGCCTACATTCCATTCTTGCACAATTGTATAAGAAGCACCGCCATCGGTAGAAAATTCAAAGAAGAAATCTTCATTATTTTCCATGCTTCTACCCATGAAAGAGAAACTGATACTGACCGAACCAACTGTAGCCATATCAAGGGCATCGGTGTACATAGATGAATTTGCGCCTTCATCGTCGCGTAGGCGAATACAGCGTTCACCGCTATTGGCATAGATGGCATCGTTGATACTTCTGCGGGCATCATTGCCACCACGATTCCATATTCCCCAGCCATTTTCAAAGTCTTCGTCACCAAAGGAGGTGCATGGGTCATTGTATTTTAACTTAACTAAACCTTTGCCACTTTGAGAAATATAAATATATCCGTTGCTTGCGACATCTATTCCGCTTGCTTGAACTGCGATATTACGGTATTCATCTGTTGTTAAATCTGTAAAGGACATGTCGCTTGCAGGGTTTTCCATAATAAAGAGTGCGGCATCAATGGAGTTTGGAGCGTTTTGTTGCTGTGTCAGCCATAGATTGCCATAGGGACCAAATACTAAGGGACCGGGACGCTGAATCGTCGAATTGCCGGAGTGTCGGCTAATATCCGTTATCCTCGAATCAGCGTTTGGCGCGTTGAATGTTCCGGTGTCTGCCCCGGTCATTCTATACACTCTAAAGCCGCTGCCTATGGGAGAGCCATTATTGCCTTGAATAGAAAGGTAGAGGGTGCTTGGGTCATTATCGCTTGCGGCGATGTAGCCTGTGTCAAAAAAGTCATTATTTTTAAAGCTCATGCTTTGCCAGATATTTGTCCAGTTTTGACCGCCATTATTGGAGCGATACAAGCCAGTGGATAAATCCAGTAAATAAACGACTCCCGAATTGTCACTATCGGGCCATATAAAATTACTTCGCTTTGTTGAGCCTATGCTTATTCCGTTACTTTTTGACCAAGATCCATTGTGGTATCTAAACACGCCTTCACCTTCCACCGCAGCCAAAATTGTCTGAGAAGTTGCTGAATTGCCGTTGTGATAACCATAGGCGATAGCCCGAACTCTTCCATCGTTTGAGCGAGTGGCTGCATGTAGGTTGGTACCTATCCAACCGGTGTTGGAGGGATTGCCTACTGTGGCGGCAGATTTGACGAATACCTCACCGCCTCCGGGATTGTTCGTGTCTCTATCTCCCGCACCTACAATTAATTCATTTGCTCTGGCATCGAAAATAATATCGTAAGCCTTAGACTCTGAACCGCCCGGCTTGTCGCGAGATATGTCGGAGTCTTCAAATTTATTGCCTGTTTCAAGCACGACATAATCAGTATTGGCTACCGCTATCTGGCTTGGATTGTTAGGATTGACTGCAACACCATTATTTGAGGTGACTTGCATGTTGTAAACAGCCGGTTTCCATGAACTGCCACCGTCGTCAGACTTCCAAATTCCACCTCTTCCCGATACATAAATGATGTCATCAGAAACAACATTGGGAAATGGTCCGCGAGCTACATCAATAGAACTGACTACGCTGTTGGTGCGCCCCAGACCACCTTGTTGGAAGGCGTTTGTTCTATACCACCATTCATAAGATTGTCCATAAATAATGTCCGAAACATTCGTGTTAGCATCTACCAAAGGAGTCCAGCTATTTCCATTATTTACGGTTCTCCAGATGTTGGAGTAGTTGGTGCCGTTAGCATTTCCGCCGAGGTTATTTGTAGCTGCATATATGATGTCATTATTGTCTTTGACATAACCTGTAACTGCCGTCCATTGTCGATTTGTGTTGTTTATAGAAAGTCCCGAATTTTTCAAACTCCATGAATTGCCATTATACTTTACAATTCCTTTATCGCTAATTGCCCCATAAACGCGACCATTACTCAACACTGTTAAACCCTCCGGACGCAGTGTTTGATATTCTAAAGAAGAGCTTGGATTCGACCTATTCGTGAAGTCAATCTTATATATGCCGTTTTGGTTCGTGTTTGAAAATTGTATAGCTGCATATACTGTATTTGGTACGGCAGCATTATAGGCAATAGAGCGCACAAAACCGGAAGTATGTACCGCCGATGCTTCTACTTCTCCACCCTTTGTAAATATTCTTACGCCATCTTTGTAGGTACCGGCTATTACTATATCATCTGTAAATGCAGAAGCATTTGAGCCTTCGACGACCACAATTAAATCTCCATTCGACCTAGGATGACCATCGGGTACCGGGTCGCTATCCGCCGAATGATTGCCTGCAAACTGTGCATTGTTTCCGGCACCTGTTAAATTCCATGTATCGCCACCATCAACAGACCTGAATAGTCCGCCTGACCCACCTTTGTCTCCGGTTCCGGCATAAAGTATTTGGTCATTATCCGGCGTAATTGCTAAGGAAGCTACTTTGTAGCTTTTTAGTCCTTCATTGAAGGTTTGATAGAGCAATCCACCGTCTGTTGATTTAGAAATTCCCGAGACATCAGAAGACGAATACACTGTTAGTCCGTCGTCCGTAATTGTTACATCACTTTGAAAACCACCACCACTGATATTATTCGGTTCTACAGTAATTGAATTTATTGCAGTATTTTGAGCGTTCAAATTACACGTAATCAAGAGAATACATAATGAGAAAAATATTATTCTTAACATAATAAAATTTTTATAAATTAATCATTGTTTTTATCGCGATATATTATTTCTTTCCATCGTTCATATAGATATGCCCGCCACTTATCTAAAGATCATATTGCGTTTCATTTTTTTTCAAAAAAATCATATATCAGATAAAAATGCGTACATTAGCTTGACATAAATGTAAAGACTTGTTTTTACATTTTTTTGTAGAAAAAAAATTAAAACCGACTTTATTTTATAATATTTATATTTTAAAAACAATTAATAATCAAGACATTAAATAAATAAAATTAAATATAATCCGACTTAAATGAAAAAATATATTCTGTGTATTCAGCTTTTAATCCAAGTTGAATGCTCCCAAAAATCAGAGCGAGGAGAGTTGTCAGACGAATGTTGTTTTAGGTAAGTCGCTTTTTATTAAAGATTCCACTGAAATACAACTGTTTTATAATTTATTTTTTATTATAAAATGATTTAAAAATATCTTTATTGCAGTAGAACCTTTTAAGTAAAAATTCGATTAATATTAATTGTTTTTTATAAATATTATTATCTGAATTTTGTGATAAATTAAATAGAAATATTTGTAAAATAAATTAAAATTATAAACATATATTTCTTTATCAGGTGTAAATTATCTTGACAATATCATGTTTGATTTTCATGGGATGTTTTTATTATTATTTAAAATAATTTACGCAATTGTTTCATTTTGAAATCGAAGAACAAACTTTACTCGCCTTGCATTTTGGAAATGCAAGGCGAGTAGGCTTCCCGAAAAGATGTGTGGTATCGTTAGATTTTAAAAATGTCAGACAACTTGTATTTATCCTCCAATTTAAAATGTAGTAGTGTTGTGGAAATGCTATTGAATCACGAAGCGCACGAATCCCATATAGCTATCGGAATAAAAAAGCCTTTTCGTCCGCTCTGTATTTGCAAATATAAAAACGTATTTTTGCATATATTTATACATTTTGACCTTTCATCGGCTCAGTTTTTTATTATTCTTTTTTATAAAAAACTAATAATCAATATTTTATAATTTTTTGAACAATAATAAAACATGAAAAAAAGACCATTTTTATGTATCGAATTTAGAAATACTTTGTATCCTCTACGTCTATTCGTTTTTTGTATCCTTTGTGCGCTTAGTGATTCAACAGCATTACAGTTGTAGTACTGCCAACTCGGGAAAGACAGTCGCTACATTTTTACGCATTAAAATTTCACCAATTTCTGTACACCATGACTATCTGAAGTGGTCAGATGAATCAGGTACATACCGCTTGGTAAATTCTCGATATTGACGGTTTCAGTATGACCTCCGGCAGCTTTACTGACTTTATTATTAATGGTCTTAACTAATTTTCCTTCTTGTGTAAATAATTGAATACTAACATGTTCGTCTTGTGTTAAATGATATTCAATATTAAAAGAATGTGTAAATGGATTAGGGAAAATATTAAAGTTTATTGTGCCTATCTCCAATTTATTAGAAGAGATAAAGTTAGCCCCAAATTTGGGGAGTGTATTGGCATATTCATAACATCCCATGTCCGGCTCTCCGTCATACACAAAACCATCGTTTAAATTATCTAAATTGATACCCTTATTTACAAAATCTGCAGCTCTGTATGGCTGAAATCTGGTATCAGCCGGCGTGTATTCAGTACCATAGCTGGAAGGTGGCGGCGCCTTGATAATACCGAGATTGATAGCTATTCCGTTGTCCTCAATGGAAGTACCATTGCGTAAATCGTCGATAGTCGCGTATCTGTCATTATCCCATTTAAACCATTCATTTCTGGGCGTGGCAGAGCGGGTACTTTTGTAGGCGTTATAATCCCAATCGTCGGTACTGCCTTCTACCAAACCAAATTCTTCAAAACAGTAGCGACTGCCCATGACGACGTTGTTTTTGAAAAAAGTATTTTGCCAACCGACCGGCGAACTCATGCCATTACCGGCTTTTGAACTGGTATTGTGAATAATGACCAAACCCGACGGTCCGCGATTCATTTTGTACGCAGAGTTTTGCATATTATACATTTCATTTCTGAATACATAACATGGTCCGCCATAAACGGGAGCTAAACTTATGCCCGCTCTTCCATTGTATATCCGGTTGCGATATACCCGCGTATTGGAAACCGTACCATCGACTTCAATCAAATCATCCGCCATGCTTTGAATGTCATTATTGTGAATATCCATAGCATAAGAAACCTTATAAGGCGGACCATCAGTGGAGACCGCATCATCGAAATTTCTAATCGTATTAAAACTAACGACATTCCGATTGCCTCTTATGTCAATGGCTCTGTGGCTGGTTCCACCATTGGGCCAATTAGTTCTGCCTTCTATGTAATTGTTGGTGATGTATTGGTCTTGTTCCAAGCCATTTTCTCTGCGATTATAAAATCCCCAAGTGACATCTTCTATCCGGCAATTTTTGACGGTCAGGTATTGAGTATTTTGTGCGTCAATACCCCAATTACCGTTTTGTATTTGAAAACCGTCGATAATAATGTGTTGTAAAACCTCACCAAAGGTACCTAAAGTGACTACGCCCCGCGAGGTATTTGCACCGTCAATGATAGCTGCGTGTTGGGCTTCGCTTCTAAAGGTAATAGGCGCACCGGCTGTACCGTTTTTGTTCAACTCGAATGCACTATAATTACCCTTTCTAACGATGTAAGTCGTGCCGGGTTGAGCATTGTCAGCCGCAGCCTGCAAACCTCGATAAGGGTTGGACGAAGTACCGTTTCCACCACCGTTTCCGGGTACAACGTATTTGTAATTATTGCTTTCTTTAGGATAGGCTTTTGTTTTGGCAGTAACAGTTGTAGTCGTTCCGCCGCCGTCGGGGTCAGTGAG
>CALIZI010000205.1 GCA_938028705.1 uncultured Saprospiraceae bacterium
ACTAGCCCTCCCAAAGCCCGCCCTTGACAGCGATTCAAAAAGGAGTAGGGGGGCTTTTAACAGCTATTAAGATAGAAAAATGATTAAATTGTATTCCTTAAATTTCCGGAATTTCTGTCCTAATGATTGGGATAAGTACACCAACACATACTGCCGGATGGCTTCTATTAGAGAATTTATTGGATGTTTTTTCAGATTTTCACTGTTCATATCTTCACTATCATGGTAAATCTTAATTAAAAGGATTTTGTAATCTATATGGTATAAAAAATCTTCGGTAGAACATATCTTCCCCAACTCTTTCTGTGCGGCATCAAAGTCTTTTTTCCTGAACGCAACTAAGGCTTTAGTATAATAAAGTGTATTCTCTCGAACTTTGGGGTCCATTAACATTTCATGTTCTTCAATAAAATTGGTTGCCCATTCAGTTTTGTTTAGCATTAGGGCATTTTTTACGATTTGTACAAATTGATGCGCAGAAAAGAAAATTTTCCAAGACCAGCATTTTAGAGCTATTCCTCTCTCGTATAACTGATGTTTTTCCTCTATAAAGGTACTTTTCCCGGTTCGGATTGCAAAAGTGCAATAATTTGTCATGAAATTGAGAAACTGCCGGACATCTCTCATGTCAAACTTATCCAGATGCTCTAACATATCGACTTTCAAGCTATAATAATCGGTTTCTTTTTCCTCAATCAATAATTTTAGTAAACCATAATAGAGTCGAATAAATGGATTTTTTTTGTCGGCTTCGCTTTTACTGAGGTGTTGCATTACAGCATTCAGAAGGGGATAGTCTTGTTTTATTTTGAGTATCTTTTCCGAGTTGATAGCAGCACAATAATATTTCAATGCCTTGCTAAGATAAGCCTGCCGAAGTCTATCGATTACATCTTTGAAGCCTGTCTTCGTACTTCTGTTCTGTGTGAGCATATCCAAATAAAACTCCATTTTTACTAATTGAAAGGCATTTTCACAATACCGAATGTCTTGATACGGATAAGTTTCATGCTCTTTCTTTGCCTTAGTAAGCGTGGAAGATACGTAACGATAAAGTTTTCTTTCCAATAGACTATGCATAAGATAATACTTACATAGAATAGTCTCTTTCTCAATTTCCTGCCAGGTCATAAATTTCAGCACCTGCACAGTAAGTAGATGCATGATGTGGGTTAACTTTCTCTCATCTTGAGGAGGAATATTTTTTTTACTACGTGGAAGTTTGATGCCAATATATTTGAGTAGCATACGATGTTCTATTGGTTTACCTGTTTGCAGATGTTTTTTTCTAATACAGGTGTAAAGATGGGCAGCTTCTTCCGAAGTATTATGGAGAGGTGAACGCAGCCATAAATCTAGATTTTTAAGCTCTGTCTTATCCAGATTTTTAAGTAATGCCATTAATTTACTCATAAACAGGGATATTTTTAGTCATGTTTTTTTAAATACTTAAAATTTACAATATGTTCTTATAAATATCTGATTTTTAATTCATAATGCCAAATTCTTAATAATAAAAAACATATTTTGGGGCTTATTTTGCTAAAAAGCATCTATAATTAGAACCCTTATTAAATTTTGATATGCAACGTATTGCCTTTACATTTGTAATAACAAACGAAGCATGCTTTCCTAAAAGGTTTATTGTGGAAAATAATGTATGAAAGAGCATTTATCTTCTACAATAAACAATACATGATACTTTATTTAACTATTTAATTATTAATTATTATGAAAAATTTATTAAAAACTTCTCTGGCTTGTTTATGCTTGTTAATCTCAGTTAATGTACTTAAATCACAAAATTGTGATGTCTCAAAGAGTGATATTTCCATGAAAGTGCTATCACCAATAGTATATGATAGCGAGTATCAATATACTACAATTGAGGTCACCATAGATGGTTTCGTACAGAGAATTGAGGTAGGGAACAATATTTGTTCTACCATTAATCGTAATGGTGTTTACCGATGTACAGGTACTTTCACAAGTCGTAGAGATTGCATCGATCCTTATAATCCTTATAATCCTGATGATCATGAAGAAGAACTTAAATGTTATGTGACAGAATTGGATTGTACTACAAAACATGAAGGATGTGTGGTGGTTATCGCAGGTAAAAACAACTGTTTCAACCCTCCGTATGACCCACCTGTCGAGAACTGAAAAACTCGGTAATGCCATCCCTTAATATCGAAATTCAACACACTTATTTCTACAGAGACACTCGGCAATGTCCTGTAATTTCACAGGCATGAAGTATTGATTTCACGACACTTTATTTCGGGTTTTATAGTATGATTTTACGTTGCAAAGCGTGAAGAATTACCACTATGTCCGGTAAATAAAGTGTCGTTATAAGGCGGAGCATTCCGTAGGGAATGTTCCAGCCTTTTCGATGACTTTTTACAGATAAACACCACAAAAACAATATAAAACACATTAAGCCCTTGATTCCTTAATCACAACGAAGCAAGGTCGGCAGCGTAAGCCCACGCTGTCCGCCCTTTTACTCAAAAAAACATAACGACAAACGAAATTCTACGACAAGTCCTGTCCGGACAGGCATCTACATTGTTTTTAGCTGACACTGATTTGAAGCTGTCTCTATATGAGATGGTGTGATGATTATGTGTAATTACATTTATTTTAATTTTATAATTTTTTATTAATTATTTTAAAACACTTTACTTATGAAAACTTTAAAAGTAAAAAGCATTTTATTTAGCCTTTTAACGATACTCGTTGCTTCTATCTTTTTGGTTTCCTGCGAGCAAGAGTCACTGCCTGTTGTTATAGAAGAGTTAGAAGGGCTTAGACCAGCTGAAGTCGGAACTTTAGAATCATTCCAAACAACTGATATCAGTCAGCTTATTGAAGATTTAAATCTATCTACTGTAAGTCTTGAAGACACCTCTATAGAAATAGAAAAAACAATGGATGGGTCTGATGAAATTACAAAGCGTACATGGTGTTGTGATGTCGGTTCGATAGCTAACTTAGCAGGAGGAACTAACCGCTTCAGAATTCCATTGACGTATGATGCCAATTCTCGTTTCGTAATAACAGTTTGGCAAGGAGGTAAATTTTGGGCGAGTAATATTATATCTATTCCTTTTAATTCCTGTACAACTTCTCATCACTATACCGATTTAGATTATTATGCTCCAATCCAACAAGGGGAGTCATATGTTTTACGGGTTTTCCTTTTTAATGAAACTGGCCCTTCCTGCGATATGGGCATTAAAAGTTTTATAGGAGAATAAAAACTCTGAGAAGATACTGATTTATAATCACAAAATAGGATATGCATACGCAGAATATCTTGTCCTTTATTTGACTTTCAAAATACTTCCATGAAAGAAATTATTAAATGACTACTCAGTACACTGTAAACTAAGTTTCTTGATATTCTTATACTCGCCCAATGGGTCATGACCCATTGAATTACAGTATTTTAGAATAAAAGAAATTGCATTAAAAATATCAAGCTATTTTGTTTACAGTGTACTCAGTTGTATTGGCATTGAAACGTGATTTTAATTTTATAATTTTTTATTTAACTATTTTAAAGCACTTTACTTATGAAAACTTTAAAAGTAAAAAGCATTTTATTTAGCCTATTGGCTATGCTGATAGCCGCTGTTTTTTTGACCTCTTGCGGTCAAGAGAATATTGTGGAAGAAGACCTTGAAGGTCTTCTAGAACAACCTACTATCAACTTCATATCCGCGGAACAGTCAACAGATGAAGTACCGGATATATCTGAACTTATAGAAAGTACGCAAGATGAAAACTTAGCCCTTAGAGGATGTAATTGTGGAGCCGAGGTAAATAGCGTAGAAGTATATCAATGGGGTCCACTCACCAATTTAATGGTAGATTATAGAACAGGTGAACCCGGTCACATGGTGAGAATTCTCCATTTCCGCCAAGTTAGTACTGGCTGGAAATATGTCGGATACAATTTAATACCTTCTACCGTGACTTGTATTGACGACGGTGCAGGTTTGGGAACCGGTGCTCTTCCTTCTGATTCTTATTGGTCATTTGCCCAGATTTATGAACCTTCCAGCGACAGGTATTGCGGATCTTGGAAAAATGTAAAGTGGAGTCAGTAGTGTTTTATTGGAGATTTTGAGGGATTATAACCTCAAATATCTCAACAAAGCCAAAACAGGACATCCCACCTCAGATGTCCTGTTAATTCATTCACTTTGAAAACATATCAATCATGATAGAAATTATTAAATGGTTGCTCGGTATTGTTATTGAAGATATAGATGGACTTTAGACTTATGTTTTAAGTTTAATGGCAACTAAAAACAGGACATTTCAACGATAGATATCCTGTTATTTATTTACTTTCAAAACACGTTACCATGATAGAAATTATCAAATGGTTGCTCGGTATCATTGTCGAAGAAGAAATAGAGGGATTATAACCTCAAGTAGCTCATAAAACCAAAACAGGACATCCCAATCCCAGATGTCCTGTTCCATTCCCACAAAACACCCACCATTCCAAAATCCCCAAACAAAATCCCCCCCAAACTTAGTTATCTTTACATCCAAACTCCGCCCAACAAAAACACGAAACAAATGCTAAACACCGAACAAAATCAGCCTCAATTTCGTTATCTTTACGTTGCAATATTGCATAAATGCGAGTCCTATTGCTTATTTGCCCATTTTTGATTAATTTTGCTATTATGAAAAACGAAACATTATATATTGAAAATCCTTCTGAAAAGTTACTTGCTTTGCTTAGAAAATATAATGAGCAAAAAGAGCAAAAGAGACAAGAAATATTGCGTTCTGCCCATTTATTTTTTTCGGATAAAAATCTTTCAAATTGCGAACAAGACCAACAACCAAACTAACAATACCTTGAAGACCAACAAGGGAGTCAGTACCTTATACAATTCGGTTTATTTCCTGAAAGTACAACAAGAATTGGACAGTCTATACACTCAAATGGAGTCAGATTTAGGCAAATAGTAAAAGCCTTCCCAATTAAAATATCCTTACCTTTCTAAGTCACACCACCTTTCCCAAACAAAATCCCCCCAAACTTAGTTATCTTTACGTCCAAACTCCGTCCAACACAGACACGAAGTAAACAAAGATGACAAAAGTAAGAACAAAATTCACCTCCCCCCGCGCCGCCCAACTCGAACAAATCGCCCGCAAGCGCGTACTCGTACTCGATGGTGCGATGGGGACGATGATACAAGAATACCAACTCGAAGAAAAAGACTACCGTAGTACACGATTCGCTGATATTGAGCAAGATGTCAAGGGCAATAACGAACTCCTCAGCCTGACGCAGCCGCAGGTCATAGAAGCGATACACAAGGCTTACTTTGATGCCGGGGCAGACATTATCGAAACCAATACTTTTGGGTCAAATTCCGTTTCGCAAGCCGATTATCAGATGGAGGAATTGGTCTATGAGATGAATGTCGAATCGGCGCGTATTGCCCGTAAAGCTGCCGACGAATATACCGAAAAAACGCCCGACAAGCCCCGTTTTGTGGCGGGTGCGCTCGGTCCCACGCCCAAGACGGCTTCGCTTTCGCCCGATGTCAATGACCCCGGATTTCGCGCCATTTCATTCGATGAATTGATGGAAGCCTACTACGAGCAAATTCGCGGATTAGCGGAAGGCGGTGTCGATATTTTCTTGGTCGAAACGATATTTGATACGCTCAATTGCAAGGCGGCTTTGTATGCTTTGGATAGGTATTTTGACGAAAGCGGAACGAAATATCCCGTCATGGTATCGGGTACAATTACCGATGCCAGCGGACGTACTTTGTCGGGTCAAACCGTCGAAGCCTTCCGAATATCTACCCAACACATAGACCTCTTTAGTATCGGTTTGAATTGCGCTTTGGGAGCTTCCGAGATGCGTCCTTATATACAAGAATTGGCGAAGATTTCCGATTGCTACGTCAGTGCTTATCCCAATGCAGGTTTGCCCAATGAGTTTGGCGAATACGACCAAACACCCGTCCAAATGGCGACCTTTATTGAAGATTTTATCAAGAGTGGTTTTGTGAATATCGTTGGTGGATGCTGCGGTACTACGCCCGACCACATCCGCGAAATGGCGGCTTGCATTGATGGCACTTCTACTCGACAAGTTCCTGTTATTAAGTCACTTACGAGCCTTAGCGGATTGGAGGCATTGCGCTTGCGACCCAATACCAACTTCGTCAACGTAGGCGAGCGCACCAACGTCACCGGTTCGCGCAAATTCGCCCGACTCATCAAAACAGGCGACTACGACGAAGCCCTCTCGGTAGCCCAACACCAAGTCGATGGCGGCGCACAAATCATCGACGTAAACATGGATGAAGGATTATTGGATTCCAAACAAGCGATGGTCGATTTCTTGAATTTAATCGCTTCCGAACCCGACATTGCGAAGCTGCCAATAATGATTGATTCGTCCAAATTTGAAGTAATAGAAGCGGGGCTGAAATGCGTACAAGGCAAGGCGATTGTCAACTCCATTTCGATGAAAGAAGGCGTGGAGGAGTTCGTTCGTCAAGCCAAAATTTGCAGACGATACGGCGCGGCGGTGGTCGTCATGGCATTCGACGAAGAAGGTCAGGCAGACACCATTGAACGCAAGGTCGAAATCTGTCATCGCGCCTACAAAATCCTCACCGACGAAGTCGGATTTTCGCCCTCTGATATTATTTTTGACCCTAATATATTCGCAGTAGCGACAGGCATTGAAGAACACAATGAATACGCCATTAATTTCATCGAAGCCACTCGCCAAATCAAGGCATTGATGCCCGATGTGAAAGTCAGTGGCGGTGTGAGTAATATTTCATTTTCTTTCAGGGGAAATAATATGGTACGCGAGGCGATGCACTCGGCATTTTTGTACCACGCGATTGAGGCGGGCATGGATATGGGCATCGTGAATGCGGGGATGATGGAGATTTATGAGGAGATAGAACCTAAGTTGCGCGAACTCGTCGAAGATGTCTTATTTAATCGTCGCCCCGATGCCACCGACCGCCTCACCGAATACGCCGAAACGGTAAAAGGCGAAGGTAAAAAACTCGTCAAAGACCTCTCTTGGCGCGAGACAACGGTACAAAAACGCTTGTCTCATTCGCTCGTCAGAGGCATTACAGATTATATTATTGAAGATACAGAAGAAGCTCGTTTGCAATACGATAGACCGCTTGAAGTCATCGAAGGTCCGCTAATGGACGGCATGGGTGTCGTGGGTGATTTGTTTGGTGAAGGGAAAATGTTTTTACCGCAAGTCGTCAAATCGGCGCGGGTGATGAAAAAGGCGGTGGCGCATCTTACGCCATTTATTGAAGCCGAAAAAGAAGGCAGCGCAGCGAGTTCAAAAGGTAAGATTTTGATGGCAACCGTCAAGGGCGATGTGCATGATATTGGTAAAAATATCGTGGGTGTCGTGCTGGCTTGCAACAATTATGACATCATAGATTTGGGCGTAATGGTACGCGCCGAAAAGATACTCGACACCGCCCAAGCCGAAGGTGTGGACATGATTGGTTTGAGTGGATTAATCACGCCTTCCTTAGATGAAATGGTCGGCGTAGCAAAGGAAATGGAACGACGCGGCATGACGATTCCGCTACTCATCGGCGGCGCGACGACCTCCAAAACGCATACCGCCGTCAAGATTGCGCCGCAATATTCACATGCAGCCGTACACGTACTTGATGCCTCGCGCAGCGTGACGGTGGCAGGTTCGCTTTTGGGTGAAAAGAAGGCGAATTATATGAGCGATATTGATGCAGAATACGCCCGCATCCGCGAGAATAGAAAAGGACGTGTATCCAACAAAAAATACCTCACGATACAACAAGCCCGTAAAAATAAAATCAAATTGGATTGGGCAAATTACACGCCACCCAAACCGACTTTTCTCGGCACAAAAACCTTTACGGATTACGACCTCGCCGAATTGGTAGATTATATTGATTGGACTCCGTTTTTCAAAAGTTGGCAATTGCATGGCAAATATCCCGCGATTTTTGAGGATAAAATTGTCGGTGTAGAAGCCAAGAAATTATTTGATGATGCACAGGCGATGTTGAAAAAAATCATCGCTGAAAAATGGCTGACTGCCAATGCCATTGTCGGATTTTTCCCTGCCAATAGCATCAACGACGACGATATAGAACTCTATACCAACGATGAGCGAAAAGAGGTACAAACCCTACTCCACCACCTCCGTCAGCAAGCCAAAAAAGCACCCGGTCAAGCCAACAACTGCCTCACCGATTTTATCGCCCCGAAATCATCAGGCAAGGCAGACTACATCGGCGGATTTGCCGTCACCACGGGCAAGGGCATAGAGGCACACGTCAAAGCCTTCGAGGAAGCCCACGACGACTATAACGCCATTCTCCTCAAAGCCCTCGCAGACCGTTTCGCCGAAGCCCTCACCGAACGTATGCACGAGCGCGTCCGCAAAGAGTTCTGGGGGTACGAACCCAACGAAAAACTTGATAATCAGTCGCTTATCGCTGAGAAATACACAGGCATCCGCCCCGCCCCCGGCTACCCCGCCTGTCCCGAACATACCGAAAAACGCACCTTATTTTCCCTCATGGATGTTGAAAAAGAAACAGGCATCCAACTCACAGAATCCTGCGCGATGTACCCAGCCGCTTCGGTAAGTGGCTGGTATTTTTCGCATCCCGATTCCAAATATTTCACCACCGGAAAACTGCAACAAGACCAAGTGAAAAGCTACGCAGAACGGAAAGAAATGAGATTGGAGGAAGCGGAGACTTGGTTGGGGAGTGTGTTGGGGTATGACGTTTGATAATGGTTAATGGTGAACGGTTAATGGTTAATGATTAATTTTTTGGGCGCATCCCTACGGGTCGGGCTATCCGGCACTCTCTCCGCTTCGCTACGTTCAAACAACACCTCCTATCCCTTGCGCGACTAACGCTCAAACAAAACCACCAATCCAAAAACTCAAAAAGCAAAACGTCATACCGCACTTGATGCGGTATCTGTTCCGTCTTGGCACAATCTCAAACAGGAGCTTCAATTTAAAATATTGCTAAAACTAAACAGATACCGCGTCGAGCGCGGTATGACGTTCTTTTTTGGGCGGTTTGGATTGAATGTTTCATTTGATATTGTGTTGCAATTCAAACGGATACTATTCCCTCTCGGCAAGATGTCCAACAAAATCTCCCATTCAAAAAAGTAAAAACAACCTGTCACCCCGCACGCGATGCGGGGTCTGTTCCCTCTTGGCAGGGTTTCAAAAAAGAGCTTCGATTTAAAATGTTGCTAAACCTCCACAGATACCGCGTCGCGGTGCGGTATGACGTTCTTTTTTGGGCGGTTTGGATGGGTGGTTTTGTTTAACATTGTGCTGAAACCTGACAGACCCCGCATCGCGGTGCGGGGTGACGGTTGCTTTTTGAGGTTTTTGGATTGGAGATTTTGTTTGACATGTTGCCAAGCCAACACAGATACCGTATCAAGTGCGGTATGACGATATGCTTTTTGGCGGTACGATGTTTTTCTTTTGGTCTGACGTTTATTTTTTGTATTTTTGAATTTCATATTTATTTTCACAAAAAAATACAAAACAAAAATATATGTATCACACAGGCACAGGTCAGAAAGGCGGTTGGGTATATATCATTTCCAATAAGAATAGAACGACTTTATACATTGGTGTCACTGCCAATATACGCGGACGCATACACGAGCATCGCATCGGACAAGGCAGTAAATTTGCCAAAAGATACAATCTCACCGACCTCATCTACTACGAATGGTACGACCACATCAGCGAAGCCATCCGCCGCGAAAAGCAACTCAAAGAATGGAACAGACAATGGAAAATCGACCTGATACACACCACCAATCCTGATATGAATGATTTGTGGGAAACGCTTTGGGAGTAAAGTATCACACTAAATCTAAAACCGTCAAAAAGCATATCGTCATACCGCGCTCGATGCGGTATCTGTTCCTTCTCGGCAGGATAATTAAACAGGAGCTTCAATTTAAAATGTTGCTATCCCGATAGCTATCGTGGACAACAGATACCGCATCGCGGTGCGGTATGACACTCTTTTTGAGGTTTTGGATTGGAGATTTTGCTTGATATTGTGCCAAGACCGGGCAGATACCGCATCAAGTGCGGTATGACGTATTGCTTTTGGCGGGTATGGTAGGTTGCTTGAAAAAGCCCCCATTTCTCCGTATATTTGACACATGGAATTAAAACTGAATATCGGTTATGGAGAGTTGTTGGATTTGGTGCGGCAGTTGTCGGCGCAGGATTTGGCACAATTCAAAGAAGATGTTGCCAATATCGAAGTCGGGAGTTTGTCCTTGCCCGGTGCGCCTGTTTCCGTAGATGACATCATGGACAACCTCCAAGGCTCCGAAGCACAGGCAAAAGCCGGACAGGTCTTCACCTCCGAAGAAGTCAAACAACGCATTGAATCTTGGACAACAAAATAATCCACTGGAATTTCATCACCAATCTATCAAACTTCATATCTGATAAATACTATTCCCACTCATCACGCATTTGCTTTTGAATATCAAGCGGGGAGGCTTTCAATTGGATTACACCGCAATGCCTTTTTGCATCAAAACCTTTAGCTTTGTGAAGTGTAGCGATGATTTTTCGGATAGTTTCCCTATCCATTGATTTTTTGATTACAACTGTCATACATTTTATTTTCAACAAAAATACAAAAATAAACCCAAACTTGCTATCCACAAGCAAGTTGAAAAAGCCCCCGTTTCTCCGTATATTTGAGGTATGAAATTAAAGATAAATATCGGTTATGGAGAGTTATTGGACTTGGTGTGGGTAGAGTTATTTTGATGGCTATAATTCTGATAATGTATTTTTTATTCGTTTCGGGTCTTGCGACGAGTGTGCTATATGAACAACTTCAACCGTTTTCTCAGCTTCATTTATATTGAAAAAGATGATGTACTTCCATTTCAAAGCCCGACGGTAAACCAAGTTTTTTTCGGTATTTTCATGGTAAATCATATAGCGTTCGGGCATTGAACTCAAGCCTTCAATAACATCAAAAATACCAGCTTCCACGTAATCTGCCGCCTGTTCAGAGGCATTTTCAATGAGATACCGAACAATTTCACGGAGTCGTGACTTCGCGTGTTTGCCGACGATTAGGCTGTATGTTTCTTGCGCCATGTTAAGGACTCTTTTTTCAATTCTTCCAAAGTAACATATTCGCCGGCACGTATAGCGTCTATTCTACTATCAAACTCCTCTATCATTTCTTCAACAGAATCAAACTCCGGATTACCTTCCACATCAAAAGGAATAGTCAGTACACTTTTTTCTTGTGTGGCGGTATGCGTTTTAAGCAAAGTGTGTACGGCTTTCACAAAATCATCCTCTACCTGTTCCAACAGGAAGTGAATTTCCGCTTTTATTTCTACGGTACTCATATTTACTGATTTTTATCGTGATTCGATTGGATAAAGATAATGGTTTTGGTGGACTTTTACAATGTAGCGGTATGATAAATGTAATTCATCGCAAGTTGAAAAAGCCCCCATTTCTCCGTATATTTGACACATGAAATTAAAGGTAAATATCGGTTATGGCGAGTTGTTGGATTTGGTGTGGGTGGAGTTATTTTGATGGCTATAATTCTGAGTGTTTGCCGACGATTAGGCTGTATGTTTCTTCCGCCATGTTAAGGACTCTTTTTTCAATTCTTCCAAAGTGACATATTCGCCACGTTCCATAGCTTCCACCCTGCGTCCATACTCTTCTAACATTTCTTCAACAGAGTCAAATAATGGATTACCCTCCATATCATAACCAATAAGCGGTATTTCTTCCTCTTGTTTGACAACAGTATGTGTTTTCAACAAAGTATGTATAGCTTCTACAAAATTATCCTCTACCTGTTCAAGTAGTAAAGGTATTTCCGCTTTCATTTCTACAGTACTCATATTTGACTGATTTTTATCGTGATTCGGTTGGATAAAGATAATGATTTTGCTGGACTTTTACAATGTAGATTTGTATTTATTGTAAGTTGAAAAAGCCCCCATTTCTCCGTAATTCATATTAGATGACCGACGGAATCTGGATTTGAATCCATACAAGTGAGATCGCCCCACTTCTTCGTATATTTGAGGTATGGAATTAAAACTAAAAATTGCTTATGGTGAAGTGTGTTAAGACGAGATAATACGCTCTTTCATCCACAAAAATGGCGGCTTCTTGTATGAGGTTGTGTACGTTTGTTTTTTCAAGGCTTTGTTTGGCTTTTTCGACATGTTTATCGAAGTAGTTGACACTTTTTCAGCAGAGTTCGCAGAGGGCTAATCATCCAATCTCTGCATTCTCTGCGTGATTACTCAATTTGAAGAATCTATTACAACTCAAAAAACTATCAACTACTTTATACTTTAGATGAACTTGTCGCTTTTTCCAAACGATAATCAATTAGGTCTTGTTTGCTATATCATTTGGTAAATCTCTGAGCATAAAAAAAGAGCGATTCAAAATTGAATCGCTCTTTTATATGTTGATTGAAAATCAAATCAATATTAATAACCTGCGCCGGGATTACCGGAATAGATTTTACCACTTCTTGAAGATTGTGGTGTATCTTTTCCTACTCCATCCCAGTTACCGCTATAAGCAGGACGACCTTGTTCAGATTCGCCTCTGGCTACACGGAACTCTACACGACGGTTCATGTACTGACCGATTTCAACTTCTTGCTTACCAGTGTGGTTATCACTTAAACCGGCAACGATTGAATTATTCTCACCACCGTATTGAAGAATCAAACGACTTCTGTCAACACCATAGTTGTTGGTCAAGTAGCTGATAACTTTTTCAGCACGCTTGTAAGATAGTACGTCATTGTACTCATTAGGCAACCGAGAATCAGTGTGACCCGTAACTACAACTTGAAGTCCCGGACAACGCAACATTGTATTAGCAACGTGGTGCAATTGTGGGTAGAACTCAGGTTTTAGGTAGTACTTGTCCAAATCGAAGTGTACCATTGGTAAGTACCACTCGTTAGCACATGCTTCTGGCGCAGAAAAGTCAGGTATATCAGTATGATTACCCCATCCTAATCTTCTTCCGACTTCTTCTACATCTGCATCACCATAAGTTGGTGGCTTCGGACAGTCAGCAACACCTTCAGCATCTACCGGACAACCGGGAGGAGAGTAAGGCTCTCTATCTTGGCAATCAGGTACACCATCGCTGTCGCTATCAAGTGTTACACCGCGAGTATCAACCGGACAGTCAGCAGGCGTGTTAGGCTCTCTGTCTATACAGTCAAGTACACCGTCAGCATCTTCGTCATCACCCGGACATCCTTCCTTTTTGCGTGCATTACGTGCAATCTGCTCGTAAGGTGCATCAAGAGGATTTAACCACCATAATGGCTCTACGCGATTCTTGAAGCTACCTAAGTGGAAGTTCAAGCGAAGATTTTTGTAGTGAGGAACGTCAACATCACGAGTGAAGTCAACATCTGCGTAAGGTGCAGCACTTGTTCCAGCCCAACGGTAACCATCTAGGAGGTCATCGTCAGAGAAAGTAACCTGATACTCTAAAGCTAGAGTAACACGGTCGCTCAAGTGATAACCGAAACCTACACCGGCATTAGCGAGTGCTTTTCCAACAAGAGCAGCAGCTCCGTCCTTATCTGAACCACCTGCAAAGTTCCATAGGTTGCCCCATACTTCACCGGGAGTTTCAAAGTCACCATCTAAGATCTCATTGATAAGTCTTTCACGAACAGCTCTTCTGCCTTCTCTTGTATCTCTATCGTAAGTTCCATCACTTAGAGCAACTCTAAGATCTTGGAACTCGGCATAAGTATTACCATCGCCATCAAGAGCATCATAATGTAAGGTATAAGCATTAAGACCACCACCACCTATTAGGAATAAATCCCATTTGTTTCTTTCTTTGTGAAACTTTAGGTTGTTGAGGGTAATGATACCTTGAATAGCTCCTTCAAAATAATTATTTTTAAAGTTAGCAAACCAAGGTAAACCTGAACCTACACTGAATGGAAGCTGCCCCGGAACAACCCAAGTCTGCTTGCCATAACCCGTGTCGCCAACATTACTTAATTGTTTGTTCGCGTAAGCACCTGCTATATTCGGTTGAAAATTAACACCACAAGTGACACCATAGTGACCTGTAAATCTTACAGATACTACGTATCCAAGTGATTTTCGTAAAGATAATCCAAAGGCATAACCCGGAAGAGGCCGCCATGGATTCACGTCTCCGGAAATCGTTAGAATTCCTGCATGTAATCCAAGTTCCCACATGTCCCTTGGCTTGGAGGGATACTTGGTGTTTCCGGCTCGCCACTCTTTATGTTGACCATCCGGATCAGCGACGACATCGTCGTCGTAAATCGATTTTTGCTGTGCAAAAGCCATAGTGCCAAAGAGTAATGTTAAGGCCAGTGCACTTAGAAAGTTGAATCTCCTTGTCATAGGGTTGTCCTTTTTTTTAGTTAATTAAAAAATTTTATAAATATTTTGAACACCTAAGTAATATCAAAATAAGACCTTACTAACTACAAAAGTAGTTTTTTTTTCTGTTGCAACAAACGATTTAGGATTTTTTTTAACGAAATCTTTATGCAAAACCCAACAAGTCAGGTTTAACGTTTGCTTAACAGTTATTTTTATACTAAACTTTGGACAGTTAATGTTGTAATATGTCACCATATTTCCCCATATTTATTTTCCAAAGTTGTACTTTAATCTTTATGGACAGTCCACGATAATAGTTCTTTTCTTAGGGGATTGTTCTCTATTTGAGCATTAAATTTCAAGAGCTATATCGGGAGTTCCGTAAGGGATATTGCCACGGTTTGGTAGGTAGTTGGTGTTTGAACTTTTCCCACATTTTAGTATGAGTGTTGCATACATGACCGCATTATATAATATCTTAAATAAGTAGATGGTTATAATGCGTGTGTTTCAGAAGAGACTTTTTGTAAGCCGCGACAATATACGCGATTTTTAGCTATCTTCCAAGAAGTTACCAAAGAATAATGTTTTTTAGTCACTTTTTGGAGGTCTGCTTCACCTTTGGCAATGATAATAGCCTAATTTTGATATTTATCATTGAACACTTAACCATAAACATTAAGCCTATTTTATATGCTCTGGAAAAAGCTTTTTAATATCAAATTCATTTGCCTTACAAATACCTCTTTCGGTAACTAAGCCTGTAACCAAACGTGCAGGTGTGACATCAAAACCATAATTGAGCCCCTTGCCATTTTCCGGTGCAAGCCGAACTTGCTTCACCACACCTTCATGCTTACCATATATAGACAATACTTCTTCTTCTCCTCTCACCTCTATGGGTATTTCCTTTATACCATCAGCGATTTCCCAGTCTATGGTAGAAGATGGTAAAGCTACGTAAAAAGGAACGTCATTATCCTTCGCAGCCAAAGCCTTGAGGTATGTGCCGATTTTATTAGCAACATCACCTGTGCGTGTGGTACGGTCTGTACCTACTATACACATATCTACCATACCATGCTGCATCAAGTGTCCTCCTGTATTGTCAGTAATAATAGTATAAGGTACGCCATGTTGCCCTAATTCCCAGGCTGTAATACGTGCGCCTTGATTGCGGGGGCGTGTCTCGTCCACCCATACATGAACTTTGATGCCTTTATCGTGGGCTTGATAAATTGGTGAGGTGGCTGTTCCCCAATCTACACATGCCAACCAACCGGCGTTACAATGTGTCAATATATTAACCGTATCGCCACTTTTGGCAATACTTATCTGTTCAATCAAAGAAATACCTTGTTCACCGATTTGTCGGCAAACTTCAATATCCTCTTGTTTGATGCGTAGGGCAATATCGAAGGCAATTTTTACGCTCTCTTCCGGGCTGTCTGCGTTTAGAATCGCATGAAGTTGTTGATGTACTGCCCATTGAAGATTGACCGCTGTGGGTCGGGTCTCTAATAACTCTCTCGCACTATCTTGCAAATACTTTGCCGAATTTGGTTTTTCTTGCGCTTCCAATGTCGCAAGATACATACCATAAGCCGCCGTCACACCAATTAAAGGTGCGCCACGTACCCACATTTCTTTTATAGCCCGAGCTACTTCTTCTACCGTATGCAAAGCAACCACCTTAAATTCATGTGGTAGCCAACGTTGGTCAATTATCTTGATTTCGTCATTGTCATCAAGCCAGATAGTGTGATAGGATTTACCGGCAATTTTCATAAATACCTTGTTATAATACGGCTAAAATTATTTTTTGTTACAAAATTTTTGTAAAAATAATATGTCACATTTTAATGTGAATAGTCTTATAAAAAAATTAAAGTTGAACGATATAAAGTAGTTACGAAAGGATATTACTTATTCATTAAACCTTTGGCAAATGTAAGAAATCTATATTGCATAAACTATCGTTTTAAAGATTAAATCTATGCCTCCAACTACTCAAGTTGTGGATAAACTATCAGAATTTTTATTTGTCCAAAATTTGAATCCCTTATTCAAAGTAATCTACATCGTTAATTTTGTACTTTTGTGAACATAAATGAGTGCAGAGTGGGAGAGTAAAGAGTATAGAGAAGTATAAATTCCGCTCATCTGTACTATAAGGTGAAAATCGTTATTGTAATGTAAAATGTAAAATAATAAATGTAAAATGTAAAAGTGTAAAAGTGTATAACGTGAATAATTTTTATAAAAAACTAATTTACAATAATTTATAAATAAAATAATTTTAAAATAAATAATTTTACATTGCAATAATGTTTTCACATTTTGTACTTTTCACCTTTTAATACAGATGAGCGATAAATTCAGTTGATATATACTCTATACTCTCCCACTCTGCACTCTTACTCTTATCAACTCATATACATGTTAGAAAATTGGTTAAAACCTATAGAGGTAAAAAATATTGTGCCACTGCGTAGTCTTTCAGCGCATCAATGGGGTAAAAAGTCATTGATTCATGAAAAAGAAGTACCCGACCTCGCTCACGTCCGAATGGCAATAGTAGGCATCGAAGAAGATACTGCCAATGCCATCAGGCAGCACCTTTATACCATGAGTTCGCCACACAAAAACCTTGCAGTAGCCGATTTGGGCAACTTTCGTAAGGTGCATCCTGAATTTACGATACCTGTATTGGCGGAGTTGGTGGAAAATGATATTATACCCATCATCATAGGCGGGCATCATGCCTTTACTTATGCTCAATATAAAGCCTATCAACTGTTGAATCAACTGGTAAATATAGTGGTAGTCAACGAGCGGATTGCTTTTACGACCGACGGACGCAAAAAAGACAAAGATTATTTTTATCTCAATAGAATTTTAAATGATAAAAAGCATTTTTTATTTAATTTAAATCATCTTGGTCATCAGACGCACTTTGTGGACCCCAAGGCAATAAATTATTTTGAAAAACGCGGTTTTGAGTGTACCCGACTTGGTAAAATGAAATCCAGTCTGCCTGAAATTGAGCCTGTTATACGCGATGCCGATATGTTGAGTTTCGATATTTCGATACTCAAACAATCGGAAGCTCCCGGTCATCAGCTCCCTTCTCCAAGCGGTATTTTTGCGGAAGATGCTTGTCAGATGGCATACTATGCAGGCGTAAGTGACAAGATGACTTCCGTAGGTTTTTATGGTTATCATCTGCCACACGACATCAATGGGCAAACCGCACAAATCATCGCTCAAATGATTTGGTATTTTGCCGATGGCTATTGCAAGCGGGTAGCCGACCTGCCGATGAACCCCGACAAATTTATCCGCTATGCCGTAACACCAAATAATCACGAACTTATTTTTTGGAAAAGCAAAAAAAGTGAACGTTGGTGGATGCAAATCCCTGCTATTAAAAAACATAAACACGACCAACTTGTACCTTGCTCTTTCGGCGATTATCAAATGGCTTGTCGCGATGAAATACCCGACAGGTTTTTGAATGCACTTAAAAGAGTAAAATAAAAATTCGAAATTCTATTGCGTAGAAACACATTTGAGTTGAAATTGGGAATTTGACTATTGAGTGTGATTTTTTGTATATTTGTTCAAAACGAGTAGAATACGTTAGTATTTGAATTGGATAATCCGTAATCAGTTTAAAAAACCTCTTTATCATTCATACAAATGAAAAATAAAATCCTCGTCCTGTTTTCCTTTCTGTTCCTGATTTTTGCTTGCAATACTTACCGGAATTTACCTGTTGTCAATGACGAACAAGACTGGATATACGAGTCAATTCCTGCTAGTCCACAAGCCACTAATGGTGATGCGGAGCGCGGTTTTGAGTATATTTCATCGGGCGATTATGTGGGTACAGGTATCCCTTATGATGTGATGGCAAAACGGTTTGGTGCCTACAAAGATACACTACTCCACCGCAAGGGTGATAATGCCAATCTGCCCTATAGTTTTACCGCCTTTGATATGGAAAACGGTGCAAAGGTGATGACGGGAACATGCTTTACCTGCCATGCAAGTTATCTGGATGGTCAACTTATTGTAGGCTTGGGAGATAGTAAAAGTAATTATACGAAAAGTTTGAGTATTTTTGCTTTGGGTATCAATGCAATGGTGAAATTGAAGTACCGAAGGAACAGTTCCGAAAGACAGAATTTTCAACCTTACGGACATCTAATGCCAAAAGGTATGCGCTATATTGTCACGCCCAATCCGGGAGTCAATCCCGCTTTTCGGTTGGAGGAGGGTTATGCTAATTTTCGTGACCCTACTGACCTCGAATATGAGCGAAAAAAACAATACAAGATGCCCAAATATGTACTGGCTTCGGATGTACCGCCGCTGTGGAATGTGAAGAAAAAAAATGCGTTGTACTATAATGGTATGGGGCGCGGCGATTTCAGAAAACAGTTTATGCAAGCCTCCCTCGCAGGGGTGCGCGACAGTACACATGCCCGCGAAATTCTCAATAATTTTGAAGATGTATTGGCTTGGATGCACACGCTCGAAGCACCCAAATATCCAAAGGAAATCAATGAAAATCTGGCAGAACGCGGACAAGCTGTTTTTGAAGAAAATTGCAGTAAGTGTCATGGGTATTATGGAGAAAATGAACGGTATCCGAATAAATTAATTCCCTTGGATAAGGTGGGAACTGACCCTTATTATGCTTACTATTTTATGCGTGATAATGGCTTATCGGATTGGTATAATGAGAGTTGGTACGCCCACTCCTACCCTACTTCGAGTCATGTCCCCAAAGCGGGTTACATTGCCCCACCCTTGAATGGAATATGGGCTTCTGCACCCTATCTGCACAATGCTTCTGTGCCGACTTTGGAGGATTTATTGGATAGCAGGCAGCGTCCGAAATACTGGAAAAGAGTTTGGAATAGCCGAGCTTATGACCACGATAAAATGGGCTGGCAATATGAATCCGTCGATAAAGCAAAAGGGAAGTATGTGTATGATACGACCCTACAGGGCTATGGTAATCAAGGACATACGTTTGGCGATGAATTGACTGATGAGGAGCGAGCGGCTGTGTTGGAGTATTTGAAGAGTTTGTAAAAAACAGACAGGATGCCATATTGACATCCTGCCTTACTAACCTTTATTATTGTTGATATTGTAATTGCAATTAAGGGTTTATTTTCACAAAAGATTGCATTTGTGGTATATCATCTGCACCATATATGCGGACGTAATAATGCCCTGCTGCCAATGCTGCAACATCTAATTCGAGATTATTGATGCCTTTTTGTCCAGTAACTTTCTGAGCTATCAAGACCTTTCCATTATTTGATAAAATTTCAATGTGTACTGATTTTTCATTATCGCTTTGATACTGCAAATTTAACAGGCTACCCGTTGGAACAGGATATAATTTTATATCAGTCAGTTCCGATTGTCTTTCAAAAGTAATATTTTCAGTTGTTGGATCCAAAATGACTTCACTGCCATTGCGTACCATTTCACCACAATAACTTGCCGTATAAGTCAATCTGCCGAATCTAACAGAATATTCATCACCTGAATTTTTATCACTTGCAGCATCAAATTCGACAACCCAATCTGCCATACTTCCCGTAGTGCTAGCACTTGATACGGGTATGTTAACATAATACAATCCGCCACCACCGTTACACGTTGTGAATGCCGTAAGTGATTGAGTATTACCTGTGGGGTCAGTAATTTGGAGTGCAATATCACTTTCACAACAAGCATCTATTAATCTGAAGAATAATTCTAAATTAATATCAGTCAATATAGCATCTGCGGGCGTACCCGGATCGGTAAAAGTATAACTTGGGTTGTTGGTAAAACCTATGGCATCAATAAATATATCTTGGTCATCATAATCCACCAAAACATCTGTTGCAGGAGGTGGTGTATCATCAGCTAAGGTGGTTATAATATCATAGGTCAATCGCGCAAACCTGACCGAGTATTCATCGCCCGGATTTTGGTCATTACTATCGTCAAATTCAATCAACCAATCGTCTCCTGTGCCTGTGGTAGCGGCACTTGGCACAGGTATATTGGCATAGTACAAACCGTTACCGCCGTCGCAGGTGGTAAATGCCGTAAGTGGCTGCGTGTTTCCGGCAGGGTCGGTGATTTGTATATCAATTTCATTTTCACAAGAAGTTCCCGCCAAGCGGAAGTATAATTCCAATGAAATATTTGATAATACGGCATTAGCCGAAGTCAAGGGTCCGGTCAGGGTAATGCTTGGGTTATTTGAAAAACCTACACCGTCGATAAATCGGTCTGTATCGTCTATCAATGTGGCAGTTTCGGTGCTGATGTCCACGCACAAGCTGTCGGCTGTACAAGCATTGAAATCGAAGGCTTTATCGTAGAAGGCTATGTCGTCTATTAAGCCATTGTAGAAATTATTAACCCCCGGTGAGGTAGGTGGATTAGGGTGTTGTGCGCCAATAAACAAACTTCCCGGACTTGACACATTCCTATTAATATCATCATTAGTACCGACTAATATACAATCAATATATAGTTCGTTTCTTTGTGCAGTTCTTTGAAAGACCACATGATGCCACTCTCCGTCGTAAAGTAAACTGGCATTATTATAATCTATCGTTACAGGTGGTGGATTCCCATCTCCCCACAAAGCTCTCATTTCCGAATTACCTAATACGTCATTTAGACGTAGCCAATATTGTGGAATTGTTCCACCGGAGTTTCCTTTTTGAAATATCATTTGAAAACTCTGTGTTGAATCCAACGGTTTTATCCAAAGTGAAATCGCAAATTCATCTGTATCAAAGTTAAACGCATTGGAATTGATGACTTCAATATAATCATCCACTCCGTCAAACAAATAAGCACTGTTGGGATTACCGTCTCTATCAGAGGCGAGTGTAGCACCATTCACCGTTCCGTTATAACCATTAACTACATCATCCGCATTCCCATCAAACGGGTAGTAAGCGATTTGTGCGTGTAGTGTACAGCTCAATAAAAAAACAAATAGTATGAGCATGTTTTTTAAAATTTCCATTGTGTATTTTTTTTAGTTAAAAAATTATACACGCAAATAGCACACTTTTTACAAAAGGTCATAGGAACGGTTTGAGGCGTTTTTACAAATCATAATTAGAAATAACTATAAAGCATTTTTAATCAATTGATTAGTGTGTCATATTAATTAATAAAAATGTAACTAATCGGAAAATATCGTGTAAAACGAAGTAAAAAAGTGTAGTGTTTTGCAAAGGCTAATCAAAATTATAAGAAAACAGGTAAGACAGTTCGACTATCCCACCTGTTTTGAATTAAGAGCATGTTTGGAATTTTTCAAACTGATAATCAATAGTTTATGGTTTTGGCAAAATATCGGAGAAGGAATTTATCGGGATAAGTGACTGATTCGATATGAAGCCAAGTTCATAAAATATTGGTTATCAGGCAGAAAAATTCCAAACATGTTAAGGGTATGCTTCCTCTACCTTACGCTGACGGATACCCGCCACAGCCGTAATAGTTAGCAATAAAGCCAAGACAATCAAACCCCATTCACCGAGTGTGGGAACTTCGTCAGACGGTGACGGCGGTGTAGCACAAAATTCTTCGACACTTGACATATCTAAAGATGAATCATAGATAGCAACATCGTCTATCAAGCCATTGAAGAAACTATTAACGCCGGGGGAAGTTGGAGGATTAGGGTGTTGTGCGCCAATAAATAAACTTCCCGGACTTGATATGTCTCTATTAATATCATCATTCGACCCAACCAATATACAATCAATATAAAGTTCATTGCTCTCACTTGTCCGCTGAAAAACGACATGATGCCATTCCCCGTCGAAAAGGAGGCTTGCATTACCATAATCTATAACCGCAGGTGGCGGAAAACCGTCAGTCCATAATGCTCTCAAGGCAGTTCCGCCTATCAAATCATTAATTCTTAGCCAGTATTGAGGAATAGTTCCACTTGAATTACCTTTTTGAAATATCATCTGAAAATTCTGTGAGGGGTCTAAAGGTTTCATCCAAAAAGATACGGCAAACTCACCTGTGCCGAAATTAAATGGAGTTGGATTCACCACTTCCATATAATCATCTATACCGTCAAATAAATAAGCACTATTTAGATTGCCATCTCTGTCAGTAGCCAATGTAGCTCCATTTACCACAGCATTATTTCCGGCAACCGCATCATTGGCATCACCATTGAAAGGGTAATAAGCTACTTGTGCATAAAGTATGTGGTTGATTGAGAATAAGGTTAAGAAAAGTACGTTTTTAAAAAGATTCATCTTCATAGTAGTTTTTGGTTTAAAAATTGATTTCAGTTTATTTTTTTGTTTTAATTGACTGCAATATATCGTATTTTATTCGTCTTTTCAGATTGTTTATTAGAGTTTTTTCTTTTTTTAACTTTTTGTCAAATAATTCTTTTTGTATTGTATAATATTCTGATTTAATATTGGCTTCTTGTACGTCTCCTTTTTTTACAATTACAAATAATTCTTTTTGATTATACTCGTCTCCCTCTTCCATCACTAAGGTTTTTATACCTGATTTTCTAAATATATTTTCCAAAGAATGTACATTAAAATAATAAGTATGGACGACCCTAAACCAATTATCCAATAGTTTACTATTACCAAATTTTAAATTGTTTGGAACGGCTATATATGCAATACCATCGTCCTTTAAAATTGTTCTTACCTTTTGCATCGCACTGACCGGATTGGCAAAATGCTCTAATACATGACGCATAATGATTACATCAAAAAAGCCTTCAAATTTTTCGTGAAAATTAATATCTACGTCCGAACCAAGCATTTTTACGTCCATGCTTGTTAGCGTTTTCCTACATTCCTCCGAAGGCTCAATAGCGTAGTAATTTGCATTCGGAATTTTCTCCATCAAATACTCCAAATTATTACCGTCACCACTCCCAATGTCTAATACTTGTTGAATATTGTCGGGCAATAGTCCACTCTCATACAAGCGTTCATATACAGGTTGGTAATAATTTATTCCGGCTCTTTCTGTATTTTTTTGAACATTAGGACGGTAATATTTGTCATACTCTTTTTCGTAAAAATGAATATATCGCTCTTTATTCCAACGAGGATTTAAGTATGATAAGCCACATTCCTTACAGATGACTACATGGGTTGGCAAACCAAACTGTCCGCGCTCACAAATTTTCTCCGTATTATCTGCATCGCATACAGCGCAGATTACATGTTCAAAATTTTCATTATTCATTAATCAAGTCCTTTTTTGCTTTTTAAAAAGTAAAACCAAGGCAGGGGATAAATATGTTCAGACACAATATGCGCTAAAATAAATTCTATCAAAAACGAAATAGCCGTTGCATAAGCGGCACCAACAACACCAAAATGTTTAATCAAAAAATAATTTAAAGCCAAATTAACAATGATTTTCACAATAGCGATGTAAGTCAAGTAAATATTCTTTTTAAAATATAAAATAAAACTCGCTCTAAGCGAATACCAGCCCAAAAATCCATAGCCCAATGCCACCCAAAATACATACACCAGTCCGCCCTGATATTCCGAGTCAAATAGATAAAATGCTAATGGAGCAAGTAGTGTAACGCCTAATGTTGCGATAATAAATCCTGTCATTCCTGCATACGTATATAGTACGATTTTTCGACGTGCCTGTTCGGTATCCCGCTTGATGAGTTCGTACAAAAAAGGTACCCAAGCCATGGCGAAAGCTGCTTGTAATATCAACACCACACTACCTATCTTATAACCTACTTCATAAACGCCTAAATCACCCACATTCTCCATCCATCCGATAAAAATACGGTCAGAAAAATTTACAACAGAAGCTGCCGCATAATACGGAATCAATGGCACTGCAAACTTCCACGCATCATTCTGATAAACTTTTGATATACTACGAGTCAGCAAGCCACTACGATACAGTAGATATAAGCCTATGCCCGTAAAAACCGCCTTATTCCCTACTATTGACCACACTCGTCCATCATAATTCCACTTGAGTGCAACTACAAATAATATAGCAAGTGCCATTTCGAGTAAGGTCATACCGACATTAAAAGTAAGATGTTTAAATGGCTGATTAGTAACTTGATAGATAACAGATACTACAGAAGGGATTAGTATGGCAAGGCAATAAAAGGGGATAACAGGCATCCACTTTGGGTCAAGCTGAATAGCCGCTGCCAAATATTTTCCAAAAATAAGAAACAGCAAAACGAATATTCCAAAAGATATCAAAGGATTGATTAGTACCGAACTGAAATAACTCGAAAAAGTATTTTCGCCATGCTCTCTGCGATAATATTCTACACTAATTGCCTGCCCTACACTCAATATGATGAGAGGAGCAACTACGCCTGTTACGGAATAAATCAATCCTAACATCCCCATATTATCCCTGCCAACCGTATTCGCCACAATCGGCAAAATCAAAAACCCCGCCGCCTTGCTACTAAGCCCGGAAATGGTATAAAGGGAGAGCGATTTGAGTAATTTCATTAAGGAATAAACGTCTTTGTTGGTTTTTTATTGATTGGTACAAGGAGTTTTTTGAAAGGTCAAGGTATTTCAAATACCTTGACCTTTTTCATTAAAAATATTTTTATATGAAAATTTGAAGATTATCTGATAAGGTAAGATACCAATAGCAATTACCATTAGTACATTGTGGGTAAAGAACCGGATAATATCTGGCAATAAAAAAAGCCACAACACTCTGAATGATGGTATTGCGGCTCTTGTTTGCTATTTGTTTTTCAATACTCTTTTACGGGATTACATCCCAAAAGGTTTCAAAAAACTATATTTATTTTTCATTTCTTTTCTAAGTCATTCATACCCAACTTTTTATCTTCCTCTTTTGGCTTACATTCTCGACAGACCTTATCATAGAAGGCATCCAAACCACATTGAAGGAACTTGTCGAAAAATTTAGCTTTTTTATCATTTGTTCCTTCTTCCGGGTAGCCCGTCGGGTTGGTGAGGAGTTGTTGACCGTCGTGGCTTAGGAGGACGTAGTAAGGCTGCGAATTATTGTCAAAATTCTTTGCCTGAAAATCTGCCCATTTATTGCCGATATTACGTTTTTTCTTACCGTCAAAATCCGATACATAAGGATCTTCTAAAGGCGTTTTATCATCTACATACAAAGAAATAAGAACGTAATCTTCTTTCAATTTTTCCAATACACCTTCGCGGGGCCAGACGTGTTCTTCCATTTTACGACAGTTGACACAACCATATCCGGTAAAGTCCAGCATGATTGGTTTTTTGGTCGCTTTGGCGTGTGCTAAACCTTCTTCGTAATCTTTAAAACAATCCAATTTGAGCGGACAGTTTTTAGAATGGTCGTCCTTGAAAATAGCGTATTGTGTAGAAGGTGCAAGACCACTCATAACAGACAAGGCATTATATGTACCCAATTCTTTATCAGTGGTCAAACCCAAACAAAGGTAAGCCGAAAATAAAAGTGACACCAAGCCGAAGCCTCTGCGTCCGAGTGATAATTTTGTACCTTTCGGTGCATCGTGCGGGAAGCGGAATGCGCCGAAGAGGTATAAGCCCATAGCGGCAAATATGAGTATCCACAAGCCCATAAAGACCTCATATTTGAGTAATCCCCAGTGCTGAGTGAGGTCAACAAGCGATAGGAATTTGAGTGCCAAGGCGAGTTCCAAAAATCCTAAAACGACTTTTACGGTGGTCATCCAACCGCCGGATTTTGGCAGGGATTTGAGCCATGAGGGGAAGCCGGCAAAGAGCGTAAAGGGCAAGGCAAGTGCTACCGCAAAACCCAACATACCCGCAGGTGGAGCAAGGGGCAATCTGCCGCCAAAAAGTGAAGGTCCTGTTCCGTTAAAAGATTCGACCAAGAGCGTACCGATAATAGGACCGGTACAAGAGAACGAAACGATACCAAGCGTAAACGCCATGAAGAAAATTCCAATCAAACCGCCTTTGTCTGCCATACGGTCGGTGGCATTTCCCCACGAACTCGGCAAGGTGATTTCAAAGTAGCCGAAGAAGGAAATGGCGAAGATGACAAAAAGGAAAAAGAACAATAAATTGAGTATCATATTGGTCGAAATGGCGTTCATAATCTGCGGACCGAATGCCAATGTGAGCGCAGTACCAAGCGTCACGTAAATCACGATGATAGATAAGCCGAAGATAATTGCATTGGTGATACCTTTGGCTTTACTGACTTTGCCTTTGGTAAAATAACCAACGGTCAGCGGTATCATCGGGAATACGCAAGGTGTAAGTATGGCAATAAATCCGCCAATCATACCCAATAGAAAAATCTTCCACAAGCTGCCGAGCGTTTGTTTTTTGATACAGGCGTTGACCGGTTCTTTCAAGCTGGCTTTGTTTGCCTTCGCACCTGTATTTGCGGCAAAAGCAATGGCTTTTTCTTCTGACGGAACGATGCTAAAGTCTACATCCTCAGGCGGTAAGCACTTGCTGTCATCGCAAGTCATAAAGGTGAGATAACCTGAGATGGCTTGGTCGGGGTTCTTGGTTTTTATTTTTTGTGTAATGGTAAAATCGCCCTTAAATTTGGTGACATCCATATCAAACATGGCATCGTAGCCACTGCGTTTGTCGCCTGTTTCTACGGATTTTCCGACGGATGTAAATACCTTTGCATTCTCATATTCAATACTTGTTGCCACTGGACCTTCATCACTCTCCAAATACTGCGAATAGACATACCAACCTTTATCTACCTTCGCCGCATAGATGAGTTCGTACTCCCCGTCAGCAAGTTTTTTACTGCCAAATGACCATTTTACAGGCTCCAAAATGCCATCGTTGGTATTTCCATCAGCACCCAAATTATTGAGATTTCCAAAACCTATTTTGTTACCGTCTCCGGCATTATCTATGGCTTTTTCGATTTCTTTTTTCTTTTCTTCGGCTGATTTTTGCGCTTCCTTCGCCTTTGCTTCCGCTTTTTCAGCCTTTTTTCTGGCAGCATCTTCGGCAGCTTTCATTTTATCGGCTTGGCGGCGGGCAGCTTCCTGCTGCTTTGCCATGGCTTCTTCTTGTGCCGCTTTTCTTTTGGCGTACTCCTCGTCAATTTTTTGTTGTATGGCTGCCTTTTCTGCCGCTGCTTTTTCGGCTGCTTCTTTTGCCAATCGCTCTACTTCCGCTTTCTGTTTAGCTGCTATTTTGGCAGCATCTTCTGCGGGTTGGGTGACGATAGGTTGAGTGACCACAGGTGTAGTCGTCGTAACAGGTGGCGTAGTAACAGCCGGACTTGTCGTGACGACTTTTTCGGGTGCAGGTTTCGCAGCACCACTCGCCAACTTGATTGTAAAATCAACATCCGTAGGCGGCAGACACTTGCTATCGTCGCAGGTCATGTAAGTGAGGTAGCCCGTAACAGGCTTGGAAGCATCGGTCACTTTGATGCGTTGTGTGATGACAAAATCGCTTTTGTATTTGACGACATCCATATCAAACATGGCATCGTAACCGCTTTTTTTATCCCCCGCTTCGGTAGATTTTCCGGCGGTGCTAAATGCTTTTTCGCCTTCGTATTGTACGCTCGTAGGGATGGGTCCTTCGCCCACCAAATATTGCGAATAGACATACCAGCCCTTGTCTATCTTGGCTTTATATATTAAATCGTACTCCGTATCGGAGATTTGCTTGCTATCGAATGACCACTTTACAGGGTCGTACTGTTGTGCGAAAGTGGTTTGCACAAAACAAAAAGTCAGCAGTAAAAATAGTATGTATCTCATTTTTATAATGCTTAATGCTTAATGGTTAATGATTAATGGCATTAACCGTTAATCATTAATCATTAACCATTATTTATTAAAGTTCAAATTTAAAATCAACATCAGTTGGGGGAAGGCATTTTTCGCCATTGCAGGTCATAAAGGTGAGGTAGCCTTCTATGAGTCCACCTTTGCCTTCGAGGCTAATAAGTTGTTTGAATTGAACTTGATTTTTATAATATTTCAAATCCATCGCAAACATTCCATCGTATTTTTTAATGACTTTGCCGACTTCCTGCACTTTACCGGAGGTGGCGCAGCCTTTTAATGTCTCAAAAGTAAATTCGGTGGGAATCGGTCCGCCGTCCTCAATGTCTTGGGCATAGACGTACCAACCTTCGTCCACATTAGCAGTGAAAGTGACGGCTAGGGTATTATCGTCCACTTTTTCGGTGTCGAATGTCCATTTGACGGGTTCGTAAATTTGGGCTTGCATTAGTGTAGTGAGTAGTGTGAATGTTATTAATAATAAAATTCGCATAATTTGATTTTTCTTTATTTAAATACAATGAGTGAATGAGTGAATGAGTGAATTTTAAATGAGTGAATAAAGCACTGTTTATCAATTAGTTAATTTAAAAATTATTTATCTTATTTTATGTTCTAAATATTTGACAATAACCATATTATATGGTACGTCTTTGTTGCGTCATTTGTTGAGATATTTTTGATAAAAACAGGCGACTAAAGTAGCCGTTACGGTGCAAATATACGATGTCCCCCACTCAATCTCGGTTAATAAAAAGTTAATCGTTTCACAAACAAATCATAAAAGTCTATTGCGCGACAGCCACTGTTTCTACGAGTGATTCAAAAAGGGCGCGTCCGTCGGTATTGCCCAGCACCATTTCGGAAGCACGTTCAGGGTGAGGCATCATACCAAATACATTTCGATTGGCGTTGCAGATTCCTGCGATATTGTCGAGCGAACCGTTTGGATTGGCGGCTGTGTTTATCTCGCCGTTTTCATCGCAATATTGAAACAGGATTTGGTCATTTTCTTTGAGGGATTGGAGCGTGGCAGTGTCGGCGTAGTAGCGTCCTTCGGCGTGTGCTATGGGTATTTTGAGGGCTTTATTGGTATTAACGAGACGAGTGAGTTGTGTGTTGCGTGTAGCGGGTTTTAAATAAATATTTTTACATATAAATCGCTGATTTTCATTGCGTAATAATGCGCCGGGCAATAAGCCGGATTCGCAAAGTATCTGAAAACCATTACAAATCCCGAAGACATAACCACCGTTTTGTGCAAACTCAATTACGGATTTCATAATAGGCGAATGACTCGCTATCGCACCACTCCGCAGATAATCGCCATAAGAAAAACCACCCGGCAAAACGATACAATCGCCTTCCCGAAAATCAGGCAGTTGCGTCTCTTTGTGCCATAGCTCGACGACCTGCTGCCCCATGACTTCGCTGAGTACATGTAGCATATCGCTATCGCAATTGGAGCCGGGAAATATCACTACACCAAATTTCATATCCTTACATGATTTTTAACAAAGCCCAAAATTAACCTTTTTTATCGAAAAAAGTGAGATTTTTCGTTCATCCCTAAAAACACAAAAAGCATGTCATTACTGGAAATGACATGCTCTGTGTAGCATAAACTCTCGTGCAAAAAGTAAAATCTGTTTGCCTTTTAAAATACTTAGTCCTCAGTGCGTTTGCTGTTTTATCGGGCTAAGTTTTTTTGTGCTAATGTTCTTCATGGCGTTAATCGTTTTTTTGTGTTAATCTGTTTTTCGTGGCGTTAATCGTTTTTTTGTGTTAATCTGTTTTTCATGGCGTTAATCGTTTTTTTGTGTTAATCTGTTTTTCGTGGCGTTAATCGTTTTTTTGTGTTAATCTGTTTTTCGTGGCGTTAATCGTTTTTTTGTGCTAATCTGTTCTTCGTGGCGTTAATCGTTTTTTTGTGTTAATCTGTTTTTCGTGGCGTTAATCGTTTTTTTGTGTTAATCTGTCTTTCGTGGCGTTAATTGTTTTTTTGTGCTAATCTGTTTTTCGTGGTGTTAATCGTTTTTTTGTGCTAATCTGTCTTTCGTGGCGTTAATCGTTTTTTTGTGCTAATCTGTCTTTCGTGGCGTTAAGTTTAACTATTCTTACTTATGAGCAATTCTTTATTGTTTCTATTGCAAAGTAAGCAGATATATAAAACAATTGAAAATAAGATAAAGGATGAAAGTTAAAGTTTTTTTTCACTATTTTACATCATAAATAATTGATAATTAGCCTTTTAAAATTATTTATAGTTAATAAAAAATAGTTATTTTGCAATGCCTTATTTTCAAAAAATTTATCGTTTTTTTAGGATACTAATTTGTTTTTTGAGCGTACCACTTATTATAGAGTTCCGCTACTTCATCCAAATCTTTCCATTTGTATTCCTTGTTTTTGATTTTTGCGGCTAGTTCGGGATAGTCTTTTAGGTATCTTGAGGCAGCCTTTTTAAAAATACTATTGGCGTTTATCACGCCAGTTAAAGCAACAAGCGTTACACCATCTTCTCCTTTTCTGTGAAAGAACCAATACCTTTCTTCCATTGGCATTCTCATGCCCCCGCTATATGTAGGTGTCTTTTTTTCGCCATAATACACAGTCAGATAGTCTCTCTTGACAACCTCTAACCAATACTCTTTCTTGGAAGTTTTTTTGTACCACGCCCCTTTATAGGCTTTCATCCGGTCGTATTCAACATCTCCATTCGGATAAGAATAGATAATCGTTTCCAAGTTATCACAAGGAATCTTCTGTTTTTTTGCATCCTTTGTGGTTTTGAACAAAACATGCTTAACCGGACCGGTCTTAATCCGCTTGGCATATCCCGTTCGTTCTTTTCCATTTGTATCAATCAACTTAACCGGAATATAATCAGCTGCATTTACGGTAGTCGAAACTAAGGCAAATATGATTAGGATTAATAATTTACTTTTCATTTGTTTGAGTTTTAAATATTTATTTCAATTGACAATACAAAGATGCAGTTTATCCCTTTTTATAACAACTACAAAAAATGATTTCTTCCTATAAAAATGCGTCAAAAAATTAAATAATTTTTTAATTTAAAATTCCATAACTCATTCATTTTCAAACAAATACGAACAGAGTAGTAATTTTTAACAAGTAGAAATATCCGTAAAAACCAGACACTTTTTATTGCTTAGAGCATGTTTGGAATTTTTCAAACTGATAATCAATAGTTTATGGTTTTGGCGAAATATCGGAGAAGGAATTTATCGGGATAAGTGACTGATTCGATATGAAGCCAAGTTCATAAAATATTGGTTATCAGGCAGAAAAATTCCAAACATGCTCTTAGAATAGACACGCCACTCCGGTGACGTGCCTATTTACAAACAACTTGTATGAAAAAAATTTAAAACTGCCTGCTTTCAGACGATTTATGTTTTTCTGGGGCTTATTGTGTTTATCGAATCTTTGATTGGGGTTAAAATTAGTTTATCGGGTAATTTGTTGATTGGGTAGTCAGTGACAGCCTGATTAACTGATAAACCAATTACCTGTTCAACTAATTTCACTTCGTAATCACCATTTGCTTACTGTCAATGATGTTGCCGTCAATCGTCAGTGTGTAGCTGTACGTACCTGCTGTGAGGTTTTTGGCTTGGAGTTGAATCTCGCCTGCGCCTGTTTGTCTGATACGTTCTTGGTGCATTTTCTGACCGTTGATGTTGAAAATAGTGATGACTGCATTCGTAGCATTTTCGGGTACATTATACTTGATTAAGGTGTTGTTGGAGAATGGGTTGGGTTGATTTTGTGCCAAAGCACCTTCTTCGCCATTCAGTTCAACAGTTTGAGTGTGCGTAGTTCTCGTTCCGTTCATCAAAGTCTCTACCGTAGCTTGCAACTCTGCCAATGTTTCCTCCAGAGTTTCGATTCTGTCAGCTTGTTCATCAATGATTTCCTGTTGTTCTTTAGTGGCGTTGACGAGCATATATTTGATACCGGTGTCATACACCTGTAAATAGTCTTTTTCGCTTTTCACTTCACCGTCTTCCTTAAACTCTCTGTGCGTAAATTCGGTGACAAACTCCGGTGCAACTTTCTGCAAATCTTGTGCAAATAAGCCCACATTATAATCGCCTGATGTTGTACCGCCTTTTCCGGTATAGTCATAAGTCAGTGGATTGAGTTGTAAAATTTCATCCAAGCCGTATTCAAATTCAGAGACATTATCTTTGAGGCGTTTGTCGGAAGTGACGTGAAAACCCGTTGCATACATCGCAGCAGCCGACCTCACTTTTTGATAAAAGTAAAACTGCGCTCTATTGGTTCTAAAATGTGAATTCCACTGATTGAAAGGACCAATTTCGGTATTGTAGCCCTCCGGAGTTTCGATTTTGATAGCACCCGAACCTACATTGCCTGTGATGCTACCATTGAGTTTTACATTACCTTGAAAATGCGCTGCCAAACCACCGCCGTCTCTATCGTAAGCATACAAAGCCGCCGCACCGTCAACCGTCTCGAAATAACCGCCGTAATCTGCGCCCGAAATACCTTTTACACCAATGCCGTTTGCAGCCGAACCCAATATTGCCATACCGGTTTCAGATTCACCCTTGATACCTATATCAAGCGTAGAATAACCAAACACACCAATGTCATTGAGCGAAGAACCGCTGACACCGTAGCTGTTTGTAGAGAAGCCGCTGACACCCGAAGCATTCGTCGAAGTACCGCCTACTGCTACCGCTTCATCAGCTTCAGCTTGTATGCCGTAGGTAAATGGTGCAGTCGTTTTTACTTGAAGCAAAGCATCCACATTTGGTGCAAAATCTATCTCTTCACCAATAATTACATGACCATTTTCAACTTTCACATCACCATTCTCAACCTTCACGTCACCATCTTCAACTTTCACATCACCGTCAAACAAACCTGCGTATCCATATCCTCCCGCAGCAACTCCTTTGACTCCAATACCACCTTCTCCGAGTATGCCAATAGGAATATTCTCACTATTCGTCCAGTCACATAAAGCAAAATTCCCCTCGTTAATAACACCGGCTTTTCCGTGTACAGCCGGAAATTGTCCTGTTTCGGCATATACTGCCGGAGCATATTCTGATACGGCGTGCAAACCCGGTTTTTCCGGTGTATAAGTAAATACTCCTCCATCTAAACAGTTGCCGTATTGACCAACTCCGATAAGTTTCATTAAATAATCACCCTCTTCCTCTCCGTACCAGGGTGAAAGTACATTAGTATGAAAAGGAGTATTCGTACCGAGGTGCAACTTAGCTCCATCTTGATTTGGGTGTAAATAGCCCTGAGTTGTTATCCAATCCTGAGCATTAACATTTGTAGCAATAAAAAGAACAATTATTAATGAGGTCAATGTGGTTGATAATAAATTTTTCATGATTTCAATTTTTTAGATTTTAAATAAAATGTGTGTTGTAATTAAAAATAAAGTGTGTTGTAAATTGTAATTAAAATTAAAATAAAGTGTGTTTGTAATTGCCCCCTCGAAAGGAGACCGTTTTTTTTCGTCAATCATTTTTTGGAATCATTTACCTTTCAACGTTGAGTAGTGTTTGTTTCAATTGACGATACAAAGATGCAGCACATTCTTAGTTTCAACAACTACAAAAAATCATGTTTTCCTAAAAAATCAAATCAAAAAATTATTTTATATTTTGAAAAATATTTTTACAAAATATTCATTATCAGATTTTTATACAATTAAAAATTAAAATGCTATAAAAATTAATTCCCAAAAAAGCCCTTCATTTTTCGGTCAAATGATAGGTATAAATCGTAAAAATAAGGCTGTGACAGCTTCTCATTTCTAATGTTGTGATGAATGTGGAAGGATGATTTTTACAATTTTTATAAACAAAAACATGTACAATGCTTCCAAAAAATAATAACTAACTTTGCATCAAGTGGCATTTAATAGTGAATCACAAAAACTTTAATATGAAAAATATACTCAAATCAAAACAGAGAGTAGAGATTGCTATTGAACTCGGAGAAAGTTACTATCGGGAATTTAAAAACGGTTATGAAGGTCCTCCCTGCAATAAAAAACCGAGACCGCCAAAAGATATTAGCTATAATGTAGCTAAGGAACTTGTCGCCTTTGCCAATGCTGACGGTGGCGAACTATTTATTGGTATTGAAGATAATGGAGAAGTAACAGGATTGCCACATTCAGATGAGCAATTAAATGTTATATTAGAAGCCTCTAAACGATACGTTATGAAAGAAGCTCCTCTTTCTATAAACAGACAAAATATTATTCATTATAATGGGAAAAAGGTCATTCATTTTTCAGTCAATAAAGGTACAAAGTATATCCACCAAACCTCTAAAGGGGAATGTTTTAAACGAAAAGACAGGGATAGCGTTCCTACCGCTATGAGTGAAGTCCTTATTCCAAGAGAGGAGAAATCTTCCAGAGAATACGACAGACAATTTGAGTATTTGGCATTGATTACAGACCTTGACATGGAGCTTGTGGCGCATGTAGCACAGGAATCAACAAAGATAAAAAATATATCTCCAGAACAGTTTTTGCAATCTATGGAACTTGCTGAATTTGACGGAGAAAGGCTCAAATTAAGAAAAGCTGCACTCTTACTTTTTGCCAAAAATACAGCTAAATGGCATCCGCGTTCCCACATTCGTATTTTGAAAGTAGAAGGCAAGGAGCAAAGACCCGCCCCCGATTATAATGTCACCGAAGCGGGTGATATTTCGGGTAATATATTTGAACTTTCGGAAAAAGGTTTGGAAGCCCTCCTGCCCGCCCTGATGAAAACGAAATATACCGATGAAGGCAGGTTTGAAACCCGCCCGATTTATCCCGAAACAGCACTCAAAGAAGCCTTGTTGAATGCTATTGCACACCGCGATTACAGTATAGAAGGACGCGGAATAGAAGTCAGAATTTTTGATGATCGGCTTGAAATACTAAGCCCCGGCAGACTACTTTCACGACTGACCATAGCAGACCTTGAAGACCTCAAGGGCGTACACGAAACCCGAAATATTTACATTGCAAGAGTGCTTAGAGAATACGGCTATATCCGCGAACTTGGCGAGGGAATGACCCGAATTTTTGATGCTGTAAAAAAACACGACATGGTCAAGCCCAAAGTCTCCTCTCCAAATAATTCTTTTGTCATTACATTTTTTAATCAACCCATTTCCAAACCAAGTGAAAAACTCACAGAACAAGAAGTCAGTGCCTTGCAGGAGGCTATAAAGCATACCCAAAATCGTGAAGATAGCCTGTACAGCGATTTGGCACCATTAAGTTTTTTGAGAAAAAAACTACCCTTAACAGAAATTTCTATCAATGATTTTAATGCAACAGAACTATCATTGATTATACATGCTATTGATGAAAATACACGTTTTCTTATAGATTACAAATACCCAACAGATGAAGATTATGCTGAGAAGCAACGAAACTCCATCTTAGCACCATTATCAAAAATAAGAAAAAAAATAATGGCAGAACTTCGTAAACGCCAATAAAATATCCTTCAATTTACACCATTAAAAAGCATAAAAATCACGTACTTTGCGCCTTCTTTGAATTTAGTTAATCAGTGTGTTGGCTAATTAGTTAATCAGGTACAGTACAGGCGACTTTAGTCGCCATGTTATACATAGATTAATTTGTAAAATATTATTTACAAACAATCAAAAATATAAATTTCGCTCAGATGGCGATTAAAATCGCCTGTACGAAACTCACCTGATTCACTGTTCAACCAATTCACCAATCAACCAACATAAAATGGCGAAAATATTAATCAACGATGGCATACATCCTGACGGCGAAAAACTGCTCAAAGATGCAGGTCACGAGGTGCATACCACCAAAATTTCCCAAGAAGAACTCCCTGCAAAACTTCCAGCTTACGATGTAATTTGTGTCCGTAGTGCCACCAAAGTACGTGCAGATTTGATAGACCAATGCCCCAATCTCAAAATCATAGGACGCGGCGGCGTAGGACTTGACAATATAGATGTGGACCATGCCGCAAGCAAAGACATCCATGTTATCAACACTCCTGCGGCTTCCTCACAGGCAGTGGCGGAGTTGGCTATCGGGCAGATGTTTTCATTGGCTCGTTTCCTCTACGATGCCGACCGCAAAATGCCCGTACAAGGCAATACCGATTTCAAAGCCTTGAAAAAAAGCTATGCCAAAGGCACGGAACTCAGAGGTAAAACACTGGGTATCATAGGTTTCGGGCGCATTGGTCAGGAAGTGGCACGGATAGGACTTGGTATAGGAATGGACGTGATGCCCGTTGATATGGCATTCGACGAGATGCGTATTGAAGTGGATATTTTCCGCTCGCGCAATGCTGCGCTTTCTCTCACCCTGCCTACCGCAGAAATGGATGAAATGCTCGCAGAAGCCGATTTTATCACGCTTCATGTTCCTTTCAAAACAGGCGGCAGACCACTTATCGGTAAAGAAGAATTTGCGAAAATGAAAGACGGCGTACGCCTTGTAAACAGCGCAAGAGGCGGAGCAATCAATGAAGCTGCACTATTAGAAGCTCTCGAAAGTGGCAAAGTAGCCGGTGCTGCATTGGATGTGTTTGACAATGAACCCACGCCACGACAAGACATTTTATCGCACCCGCGTATTGCACTCACGCCTCACATTGGCGCATCTACGCAAGAAGCACAACGAAAAATTGGTTTGCAATTGGCTACACAAATTATGGATATACTGAAGTAGCGAGTGACGAGTGACGAGTAGCGAGTAGTGAGTAGTGAGTGACGATATGACAACTCACTACTCGATACTCACTACTCGATACTCACATGGCTATCATCAAAACATTCAAACCTACGCTGCCGGATTTGGATAAAATCAAAGATGCAGATACATTTTTCGGAAAGGTGAAAGAGGAATATCCCGACTTTTGGAAGCAGGGATATTTCAAGACCCTTGACGAGGAAGTGATGGTCATTTATCGTGTAAAAAATACACGAGGTAGTTTTGTTGGATTAATAGCTTGTACGGACGTGGAAGAATATCTCAAGGGCAACATCGTGCGCCATGAGTTGACATTAGCAGAGAAAGAGCGGAAAATGATGGCACTCGTCAAAGTAAGACAGGCAATGATAAAACCTACGATGCTCACCTATTGGGAAGTAGAAGAAATTACAGCAACTTTATTTGAATATATTGAGAAATATCCGATTCATCATCAAATTCATTTTGAAGGAGAAATACATGATTTCTTCCTGATTAATAAGAAAAAACACATTAGTACATTAATTAACTTATTAAAAAAACACCTTCCCAAAACGTATATCGCCGATGGACATCACCGCTTTGCTACGGCAGCTAATTTGTATAAAGTCGATGAAGCACGTCGCTACCAACTCACCGCCCTGTTTGGCTCCGACCAGCTTGATATTAATGAATTTAACCGCATTGTAGAAACGCTAAATCACTACTCCACCAAAGATTTCAAAGCCGAACTACGTAAGTATTTTATCATCAAAAAATTAGAAGCCCCCCGCAAGCCACAGACATCGCAAGAGATAGTGATGCACCTCAACAAAAAGTGGTACACCATGCACCTCAAAGACAGCGAAAAAGCCAAACTCAAAAATCTTCCACTCAGCCAACAATTAGATGTCAGCATCCTCAATCGCTATGTCTTGCAACATATTTTGGAGATTAAAGATGTCCGCTCGGATACGAGAGTCAAATACGTAGAAGGCACAAAAGGACTACAAGAAGTCCAACGAAAAGTCGGCAATAGCCAACACAAAGTCGGCTTCGTCATGTACCCCATCAACGGTAAAGAATATATAGGTGTTTCAGATGCCGGAGAGACCCTCCCGCCCAAATCCACTTTCTTCACACCGCGTATGCGAAATGGTTTTGTCGTACACAGGTTTGAATGAGTGAATTTTGAATGTGTGAATGTAAAATGCGATAATGTGACTTAATGACAAATTTTTGCATTTTTTTGTCTAAAAGTGAACACCCAAAATTGGAATGTATTTTTGGGCGGTTAAAGTGCATCCGTTTCCTTCACTCCAATATGAAAAAGCGCATCTCCTTGACTGACTACCGGTGCATTATTATGTCCAACGATATACCCGTTGGAATCGGCAAGTATCGGCACTTTTTCTTGTGCTTGCGGGTCATTGATTTCACCAAGTGGTGTTCCTTCGGTGACGTATTCACCGGAGCAATGATGCCAGAGAAATAAGCCGGAACGCGGGGAGCGAATCCAGTGCGTATCGTGGAAAGTCCGTGCTTGTTCCTTCGGTGGCGGAGCGTCATCTATCATACCCAAATGTTGCATAACGCGCCGCAGTCCGGCAATACCGACCTCAATAGAATGACCATCGTAACGCAGCGATTCACCACCTTCAAAAACGAGAATGGGCTTACCATTTTTGAAGGCTTCTTTTCGGAAACTTTTGGAAATCGGGTTGTTGGCAATAGTGTAAGGTGCGGCAAAAACCTGAGCAAGTTCGGCGGCTTTTTCATCACCTTCCGAGTAGCGGATTTGAGGATAATTGTGCCGGCTTGCGCCACCTGTATGATAATCAATACCATAATCAAATACCGGAATCACCTCACTTGTAAGGGCATAAGCTACACGCGATGCCAATGACCCCATAGCACTACCGGGGAAACTGCGATTTACGTCTTTACCATCTGCCAGATCGCGCGAAAAATTGATAAAACCATATACATTCACCAGTGGCATTGCGATAACACTTCCGGCTTTCAGGTCTTTAAAAAGGTCTTGCTCCAAAGCACGACGCACGATTTCCACACCATTCACTTCATCGCCATGTACACCGCCGGAGACCAGTAAAATCGGTCCGGGTTGCACACTCCGAAAGACATGTACAAATAAATGAATCGGTGTACCCGAAGGTAGTTTTGCAATATCCAGTTCCAAGACACTATGTTGTCCCGGAACGATTTTATGACCATCAATTTCTATACTATTTATCATCTGTTATACTGTCGTGTTGAAGTTTGTCGAACCGATCATGCCCGAAATTAGTTGACAAAAATTGAATTGTTTTTGAACTCAAAATAAATACTTATTTTGAGCATGAAAACAAATAATACGATACTATATTCATTTCAAAAATTCGCTTAAAGATAAATTGAAAAATTAACAAAAACATTGTAAGTCACGATAAAACCAAATTATGACATGAATTCCAATACAACCTTTCTACACAAAAATCCGTTAATAATAAATCGTTTGACCCTATTTATTCAAAAATTAAGTTTGAACATAAACTTAACCTTAAATAAGTTATCTTTGTGCTAATATGGAGCAATTTAGAAATTTTTGTATAATCGCCCACATTGACCATGGAAAGAGTACCCTGGCAGATAGGCTATTGGAATATACACAGACCATTTCGGAACGTGATATGCAGTCGCAGGCATTGGACAATATGGATTTGGAGCGTGAGCGTGGTATTACGATTAAAAGTCATGCCATTCAAATGAATTATACGCATACGGACAATAAGGAATATACTTTTAACCTCATTGATACGCCCGGTCACGTTGATTTTTCTTACGAGGTATCGCGCTCGATTGCGGCATGTGAAGGGGCTTTATTGATTGTCGATGCTACACAAGGCATTCAGGCACAGACGATTAGCAACCTCTATCTTGCCATAGAACACGACCTCGAGATCATCCCGATTATCAATAAAATTGATATGGATAGCGCGATGATTGAGGAAGTACAAGACCAAATCATTGATCTTGTAGGCGGCAAACGTGAAGAAATTGTATTGGCAAGTGGCAAAACGGGACAAGGTATTGAGGATATTATGGAAGCCATTGTATCGCGTGTTCCTGCGCCCGCAGGAGATCCGAAAGCTCCTTTACAAGCTCTGATTTTTGATTCTACTTTCAATGCCTATCGTGGTGTGATTGCCTATTTTCGTATCCTTAATGGTACGATGCGTAAGGGCGACCAAGTACGTTTTGTCAATACCGGAAACGAATATTTTGCCGACGAAATCGGCATCCTCAAAATGGATAATGTACCTCAAAAAGTATTGAGCGCCGGAAACGTGGGCTACATTATTACAGGTATCAAGGAGTCGAAAGAAATCAAAGTCGGCGATACGGTGACGCTTGCCAAAAATCCTTGCGAAGAAGCCATACAAGGCTTCGAGGATGTGAAGCCAATGGTTTTTGCAGGTATTTTTCCGATTGATAATGACGATTACGAAGACCTCCGCGACAGCCTTGAAAAGCTACAACTCAACGATGCTTCCCTCGTTTATGAGCCGGAAACGTCGATTGCTTTGGGCTTTGGTTTTCGCTGCGGATTCTTGGGCATGTTGCACATGGAAATCGTGCAAGAACGCCTGTGGCGCGAGTTTGGGCAGAGCATTATTACGACTGTTCCCAACGTATCTTATACTTCTTATTCCAAAAAAGACCCCACACAAGGCACAGTCATCAATAATCCGCAAGACCTACCCGACCCAACGGTGCTTGACCGCGTAGAAGAGCCGTATATCAGCGCACAAATTATCTCCAAACCCGAATACGTGGGTTCGATAATGAGCCTGTGTATTGACAAAAGAGGCGAAATTAAAAATCAAGTATATCTGACTGAAAATCGTGTCGAATTGAGTTTTGACCTGCCTTTGGCAGAGATTGTTTTTGATTTTTATGATAAATTAAAATCTATTTCGCGCGGTTATGCTTCCTTTGATTATGATATTACGGGCTATCGTCCATCCACGCTCGTAAAGATGGACATCAAGCTCAATGGCGACATCGTAGATGCTTTTTCATCCTTGATTCATAAAGACAAAGCACAACAATTTGGTCGTCGTATCTGCGTGAAACTCAAAGACTTATTACCACGTCAGCAATTCAAAATCGCCATACAAGCCTCTGTCGGAGCAAAGGTCATTGCCCGCGAAACTATCTCTGCACTTCGCAAAGATGTTACCGCCAAATGCTACGGTGGAGACATCACTCGTAAGCGTAAACTATTGGAAAAACAGAAGAAAGGAAAGAAGAAAATGCGTCAAATCGGTTCGGTAGAAGTGCCGCAGAAAGCGTTTTTGGAGGTGTTGAAATTGGATTAGTGGGTTGATGAATTAGTTAATCAGTATTTTCGTTATTTTAATAAATTAAAATATATTATTTATTTTATTAAAAAAATATATTATGGGTAAAATTATCAATATAGACAAAGATATACTTGGTGGTACACCCGTTTTTAGTGGTACAAGAGTACCGATAAAAAATTTATTTGATTACTTGGAAACAGGTGAAACGATTGATGAATTTTTAGCTGATTTTGAGGGTGTAAAGCGTGAACAGGTGATTAAATTAATAAAATTATCTAATAAAATGATTCACTCATCAACCAGAATTTTGAATGAGAATTTTGCTTGATAAATGTGTGGTTAAAAAATTTAAACTAAAAACTAACCAAGTATTAAAGTTTGAAAATCAATCAAATACAGCTCAAAAACTTCAAGCGATTTCACGATTTAATCATTGAAGACATACCGGATACTGCGAAATTAGTGTTACTTATCGGCAGTAATGGTTCGGGAAAATCCTGTGTATTTGATGCCTTTGAATATTTGAATACCTTATCAAAAGGAGAAGCCGTTGCGGAGTTGGATTATTATAAAAAAGAAGATAGTGATTTATTTATAAATATTAAAATAAATAATAATGTAAATTGGTCGATAGAATCCGATAAAAATAATGTACCCGCCAAACCTGATATATTCTACGGGCGCAGCAGCTTCCGGCAAGTCGCACGCATTGATAAGACAACTTTCAACTCCTTGCATGAATATAGAAAAGACGATGCCGACAGACCCAAATCTTTCATTGATAAAGACAATAGATTTGAAAATGACATTGAATACACCGCTGTCAATGTGATAAAAGATATATTTCAAGAAAAAAAATCATCCGAATACATAAATAATAAATATATACATCCGATAAACGATGCCTTTGAACGCATTTTTGGCAATGACAACGGTAATAAATTGTCTTTGCTAAATATCCTACCGCCCTTTGAGAATAAATCTGCACAAGTCAATTTTAAAAAAGGTACTTCCGAAATTCCCTACGACTACTTGAGCGCAGGAGAAAAAGAAGTATTTAATATTTTATTTAACTTACTGATTAGAAGCGAGTTATTTCAAGATACGATTTACTTTTTTGATGAAATAGACCTGCACCTCAATACCCGTCTCCAATATCGCCTGTTGCAGGAAATCACTGAAAATTGGATACCGGATAATTGTCAATTTTGGACAGCTTCGCATTCCTTGGGCTTCATTGAATATGCCAACCGGAGCGAACATGCTGCCATTATTGACTTTGATGATTACGATTTTGACTTGGCACATAAACTAAGACCCGCGCCAAAAGAGGATACCGAAATTTATGAAGTAGCCGTAGGAAAGGAATTTTTATCCTCACTTTTTCAAGATAAAAAAATATATTTTGTCGAAAATAAAGACAAAAAATATTACGGCTCAATAGGTATAACCGATACTGTTTTTATTTCAGATAATAGTAGAAATACAGTCTATCACAAGGTGAAAAATGGTGAATTACATGGTATCGTTGATAGAGATTTTTTGAGTGATCATGACATTATAATTATAAAAAAACAATATCCGAATTTAAGAATATTAAATTATTATTCTATCGAAAATTATATGTATCACCCTGATAATCTGGAAGAATATTACATTTTTAATAAAAAAGAATTTAATAAAACACAATATATAACTTCCCTAAAAACAGCAAAAAACAAGATAAAACAACAGCTCATTTTGTCTTTGGTATCAGATAGAATGTCGTACCCATATTTTGGTGAACCTGCATTTAATGGAGATGCGAGACAGCAGCGTTTCAGAAATCAACAAGCCAATAAAGACGAAGCCCTCAAAATTGCAGGATATTTAAATTCAGAAGAATTAGAGATTTTTTATAAAGCCTTGCCCATGAAAACTTATTGCACCCAACTATCCGAAAGACAACATATTCCGAAAACTGCACTTGTCAAAACCAAGTGGTTTAGAAGTAAAATAAAAGAAATTTTACTAAAACACTGATAAATTTAGACTTTGGACAAAGGAAATTGGGGAATTAGGAAATTAGGTAATCCCTTATGTTTTAGATTTTTACAAAAAATAATTAATTGCATGTTTTATTTTATTAATAAAACTTATTTAATTGATTATCAATGAATTACGGTTTTAAACCGAATTTTCCTCTCGGCTGAGCCGAGACTAATTCCCATTTTGTCCAAAGTCCAAGATAAATAAAGAGTTAAACAAACACACACTATGAAATACGCCATTATAGTAGGCAGCCACCGTCAAAATTCCCAATCATTGAAAGTGGGAAAATACATCGAAAACCGCATCAAAACACTCCAACCCAATGCCGAAACTTACTTCCTCGAACTTGCTACCGCCAATATTCCAATGTGGGATGAAGGCGTATGGAAAGGTGAAGAAAAGTGGAAAACCGCATGGTCGCCTATTGCTGCCGAATTGCAAAGTTGTGATGCGATTATCCCTATCACACCCGAATGGGCAGGCATGGCTACGCCCATGATTAAAAACTTTTTCCTGTTGTGTTCTACAAATGAAGTTGGACACAAACCGGGCATGATTGTCTCGGTATCATCTGGCAGAGGCGGCGCATATCCTATCAACGAATTACGAATAAGCAGCTACAAAAATAACCATATCTGTTACATTCCCGAACACCTGATTATTCGCTTTGTCACCGAGCGACTCAATGAAGCAGAAGCCGTTGATGAAAGCGACGACATTACACGCCAACGCATTGATTATGCGATTGGTGTCTTGGATTTATATGCTGAAAACTTTAGGAACATACGTGCAAAATCGGACGTGTGGAAGAGTAAGGAATTTGCTTTCGGCATGTAATTTTTACCACAAAGAATGCCAAGCGCACGAAATCGAACTAACGCAAAAGAACACGAGGACTTATAAACTGGACATTGGGGAATTAGGAAATTCGGTATTAGGTATCCCGATAGTTATCGGGATTTTTATTAAATAATTATAAAATAAAATTGAAACAACTGATAACCAATTACTTACGATTTAAAACCAAATTTCCCAATTCCTTAATTCCCAAAATGTCCAAAGCCCAGTTATAAAGAGTTTTGGTATGTTTAAATTTCGCTGAAAAGTAGTTGACGCTTTTTTATTCTATTTTAAAATAAAAAACAATATTCAGAAATCCGTTTACTAAACTTCACAAAACACCATTAAAACCACTTTCGAGCAGTCTCGTTTCGGTCATATATATGCTACGTAACTGCGCCTAAAGTTATGTCCGAATACACTGTGTTCAACGATGTTTTAACCTCTTGGCTGAATAACAGGGTTTTACCAAAATTTATTTTTTAAAACCCGAAATGAAATAAATGGACATTATATGATTCGGGTGTAGGACAAATTTTTAATCTACCCCGTACCGACGACTTTTAGCCGTCGCGGGAAATGTCGGGTCACTTGACGGCTAAAGTCGTCAGTACAGTATCATTTCAACGTAAAATTAAAAATTTGTCCTGCACCCTATGATTCATACATGACGTTTATTTCTATTTTTTTATGTATCTTAGCGAAGCTTAAAATAAACTCAACATCCGCCAAGACACATAAAAAATCGGGTTTTGAAGAAGAAAAAAACTTGTAAAAACCTGTTATTCAGTGCCTTGTGTATTGATATATTGTTGAACATCTCAATATCCGATACAAATCAGCATAGTATGTTCCCTTGCATATACTTCACCTGTCGCACTACTCTCTCACTAATTAAATTTCAGATATCAAATGTTGATTAACTTGTACCTCTTACTTGAATGACTACTTTAAAATTAACAAATTAAATATTTTTTATCATTCAAAATTCAAAATTGGCAAACACATTGGATTATAGCACATCTTATTTAATTTCTTTCGTGTGTGATACTCACTAATAAGTTCACTTATTATATTGAAATAAAAAGTCATGGGTGTTAACACATCTTGGTCAAAAGAAATGAATAGAGTAAACCTACACTTTTCACCATAGAATAATACTAACATATGATTACCACTACTACACACACTGAAGCTTCCTTATTATTTGAATTTTTACCTAAAAAAAGATTTTACGAAAAAAAACACAAAGCATCTATCAAGCTATTAGCAACGTTTTCACTATTTATTTTGTCGCTCAATCTGAGTATTGGACAGTGGAACCCTCAACCAAATTGGAAAGATAGCTACCAAGCCAATGGTCATTGTTGGTGCAATAGCACATTTGACCACAATCTAGGGTCTAAAACACTCAACATCAATGGAACGAACTATGGCATTATTGATGTCTGTGATGAATTACAGAACCATCCTTTATATAGAAATGAGGCAAATGGCGACCCCTTGTACAACGACATTCAATGCGGAAACGGACCTGTCAATGATGCCGCCGACGAAACAGGATGCCCCGGACGAGTCGATTTAGGACCCGGTGGATGCGACGAAATCGGAACTACTTTCGATATGGCTTGGCTCTCTTCAAGAACGAGATTTGGCGGCGGTGGTGGAGCCGCTACCCAAATTACAGGTGAACTAAGGAAATGGCACAAAGTCACCCTTACTTTTGACGGTCCAAACACTTCCGAATCAGCCAATCCAAATCCTTTTACCAATTACCGCTTATTAGTGACTTTCACCAATGGCAATACTTCATACCTTGTACACGGATTTTATGCCGCCGATGGCAATACCGCCGAAACCAGTGCCACATCAGGCAATAAGTGGCGCGTACACTTCGCACCCGACAAAACGGGTACATGGACTTACTCCGCTTCATTCCGACAAGGCACTGATATTGCCATTAATACGGGAGCTAATGCAGGTTCATCTGCCGGATTTTTTGACGGCGAAACAGGAACATTTAATATCGCTGCCACAAATAAAAACGGACGCGACCACAGAGGCAAAGGTCGTCTTAGTTATGTAGGTGAGCATTATCTACAGTATAGTCAAACAGGCGAATACTTCGTCAAAGCAGGCGCAGATGCGCCCGAAAATACATTGGCTTACGAAGATTTTGATGATGTACCCAACCGTGGCGGAAGAAGAAAAAATTGGAACCCACATCAGCAAGATTATAATGCCGCCGATGCCGCAGCCTATACATGGAAGGGCGGAAAAGGAACAGAATTGCTCGGTGCAATCAATTATCTATCGAGTATTGGTATGAATGCTTTTTCATTTCTCACGCTAAGCTTGCATGGCGATGATGAAAACGTATTTCCTTATTTGCTCAAAGTTCCTGTCAATACCTATAATGGCTATGGCGATAGCAACCAATGGAACAACGGCGTACACCACGACCGCTTTGATGCCTCGCGCCTCGACCAATGGGAAAAGATATTTGAATATGCCGACAAAAAGGGCATGTATATGCACTTCAAAACACTCGAAACCGAAAATGATAATATCATGGACGGCAATACATTTGGGCGTGAACGCAAGATTTACTACCGCGAATTGATAGCACGCTTTGGTCATCACCTCGCGCTCAATTGGAACATTAGTGAAGAAATCACTCTAAGCGCAAACGTCATAGAAAGTACGGCTGACTGGATTAAACAAATAGACCCTTACGACCATATCGTAGTCTATCATACCTATCCCGGAGAAAAAGATAGGTATAATGACCATATAGGCACAAACTCTGACGTAGATGGTGCTTCTCTCCAAACAGGTAATTCAGCATATACAGAAGTAAGGTCGAATGTACTGGAGTGGGTATCCAAATCGGCTGCGGCAGGAAAAAAATGGATAGTAGCACTAGATGAACCCGGCAGTGCCAGTATAGGTATAGATACCGACCCCGACGATATAGGTTTGGTCAGAGATAGAGTAGTCTGGAACACACTCATGGCAGGCGGAGCAGGTGTAGAATTTTACTACGGCTACCAGTCGGGCTGTGGAGATTTGGCTTGTCAAAACCACCGAACCCGTGAAGATAAGTACATTGATGCAAGTCATGCACTGGATTTTTTCCGCGACTATCTGCCCTTTCACGAGATGGTAGAAAATGATGGCTTGACAGGCAATAATGGTGATTATGTACTTGCAAAACCCGGAGAAGTATATGCAGTTTATCTACCCAATGGTGGCTCGACATCCATCAACCTGCCCCAGGGAGACTGGCAGGTGCAATGGTACAATCCCAGAAATGGGCAAATGCAATCGGCAGTAAATCCAATCTCCAACCAATTATCAGCCCCCGATGGCAATGACTGGACAGCACTCATCACAAAGTGTAGCGGATTTGAAGAACTAAACGGGCTGGTGACGATTGAGACAGAAAGCCTTGACTTGGGAACAACAGACTGGGACAATAAAACCAACGCCGCAGGATATACAGGAAATGGATATATTGAATGGACAGGAACAGACCATTTTAACAATCCGGGCAATGGACTGATAGAAGCACTCATTACGATTAACACGCCCGGAACCTATCAGATACAATGGCGCAACAGAGTAGGAAACGGCTCCAATACTACCGAACACAACGATACTTGGCTGCGACTGCCAGATGCAGATGATTTTTTTGGGCAAAAAGCCGGCAGTATTGTTTACCCGCACGGATCCGGACAAACCCCCACCCCAAATGGCTCCGGCTCTGATGGATGGTTTAAAGTTTATATGGGCGGAACACTCGACTGGACATGGGCTTCAAAAACCAGCGATGATGACGGGCATGACATCTTTGTTACATTTGATAATCCGGGAACCTACAAACTACAAATATCGGGTCGCTCGAAATACCATCAAATTGACAGAATTGCCTTATTCCTACCCAACGTAAATAACCCTCTAAATACTCAAAACCCACAAACCCTCTGCAATAGTAGCTGTACCGTTGGTGCCAGTTGCAACGACAATAATCCCTGCACAACGAATGATGTCTTTACAGAAAACTGTGACTGTGCAGGAACATTTCAAGATATAGATAATGACGCAGTCTGCGACGCAAATGATCTCTGCCCCGGTTTTGACGACAACCTGATTGGTACAGCCTGCAACGATAATAATGACTGTACCGTCAATGATGTCTATACCACAAATTGCGAGTGCTTGGGCGTACCTCCCACAGACCAAACTACAATTGCACTCGAACCCACACACGATGCTTATTTGCAGGGCAATACACTATTCAATAATGATATTTTGAGGGTAGAAAATGGCAATCGTATATCCTATATAATGTTTGATTTGAGTGCTGTCAATGGCACAATTACCTCAGTCGATTTAGAACTTACCGTAAATAATGACCCGGGCAACGGAACTATATCTATTGAAAGAGGAGATAATAATAACTGGACAGAAGTCGGACTTTCTAATGCCAACAAACCTAATTCAAATGGCTTAATGGGACAATTTAGCGGCAACTATGCCAACCAAACTACCTATTCCACATCATTATCAGGTATAACCGGCGGCGGATTACTAACACTGATTCTCAGCCAATTAGATGGCAACGATGTCTCATTCAAATCCAAAGAAAACACTGGTGCGCCGCCGCGTCTTATTATTAATCTTGCCCAAGATAATAACCAATTATCTGCCTGTGACGACGGCGACCCTTGTACCGTTGACGATGAGTATGATGAAAACTGTAACTGTAGAGGTACGCTTATTGATGAAAATAATAATAATATTTGTGATATTGATGAATGTATCGACATAGAATTATATGCTTTCTTGGAAGGAGCTCTTGATGTCACTACCGGAGAAATGACCACGGCACTTAATACGGAACGCAGTATTCTACCCGGACAAACCCCCGTTAGTCCACTTGCTACTGCAAATCCGGCAGGACAGCCATACAGCATTGCTCCATGGAATTACTCCGGCACAGAGGGGCAAGGTTGGACGGATGCAAATTATACAGACCTAGAAGTAGATTGGGTGATGGTTTCCTTCAGAACCGGTATTGCATCCAACACCGAAATTGCACGCACAGCAGCCTTACTCAACAAAGATGGTACTGTTAATTTTGTTGACCGATGTGTACTTGTTCCGCCTTTATCTTCGACATATATTGTCTTAGAACATCGAAACCATGTGGGCGTAATGAGCCAGCAAGCCGTAGATATCAACAACGGATATTTGTTTTATGATTTTCGTGCCGCAGACAGCTATCGTGATGCCACTAGTGTCGGACAGAAACAAATACCTAACGGAAAATGGTGTTTATATGCAGGAGATGGCGACCCAAATGATGCGCCAAGTTTTGATATTAATGGAGCAGATAAGACCATTTGGTTTGAAAATAACGGTATTTTTGATAGTTACATCGGGCCTGATTTCAATTTTGATGGCGATGTCAATGGGAAAGATAAAGCTATCTGGGAAATCAATAATGGTATTTCATCAAGGGTTCCAAAGTAACTGGACTTTGTAAATTAGTAACTGGGGAATTAGGTATAATGTATTCGCCAATTATGAATTTTAAATAAAAAATTTTGAATGATAAAAAATATTTAATTTGTTAATTTTTAATTATCAATAAAAAACAAAGTGAAATTTTAATTCATTTGTTATTCAACTTGATAATATTAAATTAAATTTTTATTAAATATAAATAAGGCACTTCGTTCTGAATTTGACTTAAAACTTATCAGATATTTTGAAAATCTAACGATACTACACATCTTTAATACTCCGTTTGGTAAACTTCAAAAAGTTTGGTCTCCGATAGCTATCGGAGAAGTAATGCACTGATTTTTAGGCAATTACTAATATTTGTACTTCGCTTACGTTTACCAAACTCGAAAAGTTTAGCAAACGGGTTACTTATTTTTTTATTTTATTTAAAATATTTTTAATTTATAAATTGCTATTTTTTATCAAGATAAAAATATTTAAATAACGTTTATTTTGGAAATGCTTGATACTCAATACTTATGTAGTATCGTTAGATTTTGAAAATGCCTGACAAGTTTTAGGTCAAATTTAATGATTAAAACAGTATTTCGGTCAGATACTAAGTAAGACACTGATACTTAGGCAATTATAAACTTCGCTCATATATATTAAGCGGTGAAAAATGTAAAATGTAAAATAATAAATGTAAAATGTAAAAGTGTCGATAGGACATGAAGTTATTTATTTTTAAATTGTTATATATTTAAAATTTTGAAAATCAAATTATTGTTAAAAAATAGAGCGTCAGCGTAAAAAGTGGTAAATCTATCTTGGTAATTAATTGATAATCAGCTTATTGTAATTTTAATTTACCACTTTTTTACCCGATGCTCTAAACATTTACGTTATACACTTTTACATTTTACATTTATTATTTTACATTTTACCTTGACAATGTTAAATTAAATTTTTATTAAATATAAATAAGGTGCTTCGTTCTGAATTTGACCTAAAACTTGTCAGACATTTTGAAAATGTCAGACAAGTTTTAGGTCAAATTCAGCGCAGATTTCCTATTTCAAACAAA
>CALIZI010000206.1 GCA_938028705.1 uncultured Saprospiraceae bacterium
CGTTCCAAATTGAGTAATCACGCAGAGAACGCAGAGTTCGCGGAGATTTAATGTAGCATCCCTCTGCGAACTCTGCGTTCTCTGCGTGAAAAAGTGTCAACTACTTTTACGGCAAATCTAAACATGCCTATATTTTTATAAAAAATCAAGTAAAATTAAATAGATGAAGTCTTTATTTGGTAGTCCTGCAAATGTAATGCTGAAAGTCAGGCAACTTGCCTTGCATTTATAGCACTACGGTGAAAAGTATGGGTAAGTGTAAAGTCCGGCTTCAATAGAATGTGTTTTAATCAAAAAGGCAGTCGAGTTGCCCCGACTGCCTTCTTATGAAAATCTAAACTACTTATTCTATATTAAATTTACAATTTCACAAACTCACTTGTGAATGTCTGCCCGCCATCTATACGCAAGCGTAAGATGTAGGAGGCTTTGGGTAAGTCTTGGGTATCTAAAGTAATAACAGTTGTTGCTTTCAGTTTTTCTGAATAAACTTGTCTGTCATCCGTTGTATAAATCGCAACATCAAGTGTTCGTGCATCATTAAACACGATATCGTGTATGTTTGCATTAAAGACAATATCATGTATGTTCGCGTTGAAGACAATATCGTGTATGTCTGCCTTAGCATAAACTTCAGCCGGAATATCTATTGTCAAAGTATTACCTGTGAGGGCTGTGGGTATAGTTTGCGCTGTTACATTACTGCCATACAAAAGCATAACAGCAATAAATAATACTAAATTTTTCATGTTTTTAAAGTTTTAGCTTGCGTATAAAAAATACGCCATTAATAGTATAAATTGTTTTTAAAAAAATATTAATACATGTTTTATATGATAATATTTTCCTTGTAATGAGGTATTTAGATTTTCACAAATTTTCGGGTTACCCATTGTCCATTGATTCGTGTATTGATGAGGTAAATACCTTGTGGTAAATGGGATACCTCAAAGGTATATTTATCTTTTGGCTATCAGTTCATGGTTGGACAGTTCATAGTTCATAGTTTATCATAATAACCTGAATTTCAATAGCTTTGTAACTCACTGATTATCAAACTGTCCAACGTTAGACGGGTAGCCTAATTTTTATTCAACTCAACTCTTGTGTTTGAATTTTAAATATTTACAAAATACTAATTAATAATTTTTAAATAAATAATTTTACTTATGTAAAGTAATTAAAATACAAAAATTCATATTCAAATAAAAATTAATAATAAATTCCTATGGCATCTATAAATTTGATGTTTCCTTATCATTATGATATTTCAAAAGTAGAACAACTCTACTTTCCTTGCCGTCAAGTTTTTTAGTTAAAATTGTCTATTCTTAATTAAAAAATATTCATAAAAAACTGATAATCAATTTATTAAAACAAAAACACCATAAATATTATTTCAAAAAGGCATTTGTATGAAGCGGTTTTGTGGAGGTTATTTTCCATAAAAAACAAGATATAATTTAAAATACGGAAGGAAAACTAGCGTAGCTATTCAAGCAAGCAGTATAAAAATCAGGTAAGCATTATACGATTAGCGGACAAATAAAATTTGCCGAACATAGCTATTGAGATGTCATTCAATGAATTGTAAAAAACTATGAACTATGAACCGACAACTATGAACTGATGGCTTTTTTTGTTAATTTTTCAAAGCAATTCGCATTACATAATTATCGGCAGTCATATAGAGCATTGTTTCATCTGAATTTAAAGCGCAATTGGCAGTGGCTTGTCCGGTGTTAATGGTGCCGATATATTTTCCTTTTGGATTAAAGACCAATACGCCGCCCGGTCCGGTGGCGAATATCGTTCCATCGCGCCGGATTTTCAAGCCATCGGGCAAGCCTTTTTCACCTGCTTTTACCCAATCCGTTGCATCAAATAAGACCTCTCCCCTACCCACAATTTTCTTATTATCATCCAATTCATATTTCATCCAAATCGCCTTATCAGGGTCAGAATTGGCAACATACAAATAACGCTCATCAGGACTCAATGCCAGTCCATTCGGGCGCGTCAATTTATCTGTCAGCAACACAACACCCTCTTCTTCCTCAGCCGTAGCCGTACGAAAAACACCTTGAAAACTCAATTCCTTATCCGGGTCTTCATCTCGCTTGGGTAAACCATAAGGCGGGTCGGTAAACCAATACACGCCGTCGCTATCCTGTATAATATCATTTGGGCTATTGAATTTTTTATCTTGAAAATCGCTAGCGATATAATCAAATTCGGGCTTAGGCGCATCAAGTGGCGCAATCATCACAGCTACTTTTCTATCTCCATGCTGGCAAAGCACAAGTTGACCTTTCTCGTTGATAATCAAGCCGTTTGCACCTTCTCTATCGCCATTACCTGTATAACCCGAAGGGGTGTAACCGTAATATGATGTACTTTTATGCTGCCACCCCATAAGCATCAATTTTTCTCCAAAACTGTTGCCATCGTCCTTCAGTTCGATGCAAAGTCCTGATATTGAGTACGTTTTGAGATTTTGGAATAGTCCA
>CALIZI010000207.1 GCA_938028705.1 uncultured Saprospiraceae bacterium
CAACCTGTGCGATTAAAATAAGTTGAGACTTGCAAATCGACTTTTTGCGATAAAGGTACCTTAGTACCGACCCTGTTTGTAGCAAAATAATCCCCAAAATCTCCTAAACTCCATAGGAGCGGCACTGTTTGTACATTTAACGGTGTCGGTGCTACGCACCTTGATAGGTTTTGCTTGGGTTTTTACTACAAACAGGGTCGATGCTAAGGCATCTTGAACGGCATAAAGCGGAATTTCATCGCCCACTATTTTCATCGCACAGGTCGGCTAAAGTCGTCGGTACGAGGCATTTTGCTCTAATTGTTATTTTTTAATTTTGTTTTTAGCGAAACGTGAATAATTATGAAAAAAACGTTCAAACTATTTGGTAAAGCCCACAAAATTGAGTAATTTTGTTACTCAATCTCTTATGAGGTTGTCCATAAGTATAAAAGTTAATTAAGGAAAAGGGGTAGCATCATGTTACCCTTTTTCTTTTTATCAGTCTAATTTGACGTTATGTTAGACACACTCATTTCATCCAAAACTCGCATAAAATTACTACTCAAATTCTTTTTGAATAGCAACACAACAACGTATCTTCGCAACTTGGAAAGCGAGTTTGGAGAGTCGTCTAATGCTATCCGCTTGGAACTCAATAAGTTTGAGCAAGCCGGCATGTTGACCTCTAAGATGAAAGGCAACAAAAAAATGTTTACGGCAAATACCCGACACCCGCTTTTCAATGATGTCCACAACATTCTCCTCAAATATGTAGGGATAGATAGGATTTTGGAAGACATCATTGAACGACTTGGAGAAGTTCGTGAAGTCTATCTCACAGGCTCCTTCTCCAGAGGCTTGGATACCGGCGTAATTGACCTGATTATTATCGGAAATATTGACAAAATATATTTAATCAAACTGGTCGAAAAATCAGAACAACTCATCAAGCGAAAAATTCGCTATTTGGTCTATAACGAGGAAGAATTTAAAACCGTTGACTTCTCGCGACACCAACCCGAACCCTTATTGATTTGGAACCAAGAAATGCAGTATAGTTAATAGTTGATGGTTCATAGTTCATAGATGAACGTGAATTATATTTTTTCGCGTTTAACTATGAACTATGAACTATGAGCTATGAACTAAACAACTAAAAATGAATAAGTACAGAATACTCGTAACAGGCGGTGCCGGTTTTATCGGCTCCAATCTCGTAGAAACGTTATTAAAACATCCACAAGTTAGTTTCGTCAGAGTTTTAGACAACCTTTCTAATGGACATCGCAGAAACATTGAGGACTTTCTTGACAATCCCCGATTTGAATTTATAGAAGGTGACATCCGCGATTACAGCACTTGCATACAGGCATGTAAAGGCATTGACCGCATCTCTCACCAAGCGGCACTCGGCTCAGTACCACGTTCTATCAAAGCACCTTTGACCACCAATGCAGTTAATATAGGTGGTACGCTCAATATTTTTACCGCAGCCAAAGACTCCGATATAAAACGGGTCGTATATGCCTGTTCTTCATCCACTTATGGCGATAGTCCGGCATTGCCCAAGCGCGAGGATGTTATTGGTAACCCAATTTCGCCTTATGCTGTTTCCAAATTGGTCAACGAACTCTATGCCAGTGTTTATGCCAAATTATATGATATAAATTTCGTTGGATTACGCTACTTCAATGTATTTGGACCAAAACAAGACCCCAACGGCGCTTATGCCGCCGTCATACCGCTTTTTGTGAAAGCTATTATGGAAAATAAGCCCCCCACCATCAATGGCGATGGACTCCAAAGTCGTGATTTTACCTTTGTAGCCAATGCCGTACAAGCCAATATCAAAGGTTTATTTACAGAAAAAGAAGATGCACTAAACGAAGTTTATAATATTGCTGTTGGCGAACGTATTACCATTTTGGATTTATTTGAAAATTTAAAAGAAGTTGCCGGCTCTTACCTTGAACCCAACTTCGGACCAGACCGCGTAGGAGATGTCAAACACAGCCTTGCTGATATTTCTAAAGCCAAAAACTATCTCGGTTATGATCCGGAAATAACTGTACGTGAAGGACTTCGCATAGCCTACGAATGGTATATGGAAAATCAGCAAATTTATAATTTGGCACTATAGTACAGGCGGTTTTAACCGCCATGTCAGTGTTTCTTTTGCATCAAATTTCTCAAAAAAAGTAAAATAAAAATTCAATTCAAACTCACATGGCGATTAAAATCGCCTGTACGATATGAGAAAACCTACCTTTATCATCGCAGAAATCGGGCAAGCCCATGATGGTAGTTTAGGAATTTTACATTCCTACATAGATGCTGTCGCTAAGACGGGTGTAGATGCCATTAAATTTCAAACGCACATCGCAGAAGCGGAAAGTTCCATTCACGAACCATTTCGTGTCAACTTCAGCTATGAGGATAAAACCCGTTACGATTATTGGGATAGAATGGGTTTTACAGAAGAGCAATGGGTAGGTATCAAAAAGCACTGTGACGAAGTGGGCTTGGAATTTATATCGTCGCCCTTCTCGCAAGCAGCGGTGGATTTATTGGAGCGATTGGGCGTAAAACGCTATAAAATAGGTTCGGGCGAAGTGACGAATTTTTTGATGTTAGAAAAAATTGCACGTACCGGAAAGCCGATAATTTTATCGTCCGGCATGAGTTCGTTTGCGGAATTGGATGAGGCGGTAGAGTTCGTGCAATCCTTTGGAAATGAATTGTCAGTATTGCAATGCACCACGAGTTACCCTACGCCGCCGGAGCGTGTCGGCTTGAATGTCATCCCTGAACTAAAAGAACGCTACAACATACCCGTAGGACTTTCCGAACATACATCCAATATTTATGCAGGCATAGCAGCCGTTGCGATGGGGGCAGAATTACTGGAATTTCACGTAGTATTTCATAAGCAAATATTCGGACCGGATGCTACCTCTTCGCTCACACTCGAACAGACTACACAACTCGTAGAAGGTGTCCGCCAAGTAGAAGCTTCCCTATTCAATCCGGTAGATAAATCTGATAATTCGCAATACACGGATTTGAAGAAAATATTTGAAAAATCATTAGCGATAAATAAAGACCTCTCAAGTGGACATACGATTACATTTGATGATTTGGAAGCGAAAAAACCGGCAGGTTACGGTATTGCTGCATCCAAATTTAGAACAGTAATTGGAAAAGAATTGAAAGCAGATTTGAAAAAGTGGGATTTTTTGAATGAAGAACATTTAACATAAAAATGCTTGACTTTTACTCCATTTTTAAACCCGCTAAATCGGAAAGCCGATGGTGGAATCTACTTAAAACAGGATTACAAACTTCGGTATTTTGGCTCGTTTTTCTTTATCTCATACCAATGGGATTAAGACATATAGAGACATTATTAAAAATAACGACATTCCAGCCTATCAATCAACTTGGTTGGCTAATGTTTATCATGTTTAGTCTATTGGGTTTGTGGAGTGGATATACAATGAGTTGGGATGGAAAAGGTACGCCATTGCCCATTGATTGCCCTAACGATTTGGTTGTCAGTGGTCCCTATCGTTTCTTGAGAAATCCAATGGCTACTGCCGGAATAAGTCAAGGTATTTGTATTGGACTAATTATGGGCTCATATCTGATTATAGTTTACTCACTCTCAGGTGCAGCTATCTGGCATTATTTGGTACGCCCTTCCGAAGAAATTGACCTCAAAGAAAGATTTGGAGAAAAATATCGAATCTACAAAAAGAACACAAGATGCTGGATACCAAAATTTAATAAATTAAAATGAAACACAGGCAGACTGTGTTGAGGTTTCGAAAACCAATATGTCAAAGAGAAAAATATGCGTAGTCGTCACCGCACGACCAAGTTACAGTAGGATAAAAACCGCCCTTAGAGGTATTGACAATCACCCGGATTTAGAACTCCAATTGGTGGTCGCAGCATCGGCATTATTGTCGCGTTATGGTACGGCGGTGAATTATATGGAAAAGGACGGTTTCACAATCCGTGCGAAGGTATTCAACGTACTCGAAGGCGAAAACCTGACCGCAATGGCAAAGACCACCGGCTTAGGCATCCTTGAACTCGCCTCTGTCTTTGAACGCCTCCAACCGGACGCTGTAGTAACGGTAGCCGACCGTTTTGAAACTATGTCAACTGCAATCGCAGCATCGTACATGAACATTCCCTTAATACACGTACAAGGTGGCGAAGTAACGGGAAATATTGATGAAAAAGTGCGTCATGCCATCACAAAACTATCTGATTTACACTTAGTTGCGTCAGATAAAGCAGCAGAGCGTGTCATCAAAATGGGCGAAATTCCCGAAAAGGTACATATGACAGGTTGCCCTTCGATTGACTTGGCAGATGAGGTTTTGCAAGACTACGCTTTGGATTTTGACCCGATGGAACGCTACGGCGGAGTGGGTGCAAATATGGAAGGCAAAAGCCAATACATTGTCGTCATGCAGCACCCCGTCACGACAGAATATAAAGAGGCACGGCATCATGTAGAAGAAACGCTTTTTGCGATTCAAGAACTCAATTTACCAACTTTTTGGTTTTGGCCCAACGTAGATGCCGGCTCGGATGGTACGTCAAAAGGTATCCGCGCTTTCCGCGAAAAATACGACATCCCAAACATCCATTTTTTCAAAAATATGGAGCCAACGGATTTCCTCAAATTATTAAAAAACAGCCAATGTTTGATTGGCAATTCGAGTGTAGGCATCCGCGAATGTGCTTATCTTGGCGTTCCGGTGGTCAATATCGGTTCTCGCCAAAATAAGCGTGAGCGCGGCAGAAATGTATTGGATGTCAATTACGATAGAAAAAACATTATCGCTGCCATTCAACAACACCTCAAAAACGGACATTATGCCCCCGATAAAATTTACGGCGACGGAAAATCAGGCGCACGCATGGCAGATGTTATCGCCACTGCACCCTTAGAATTTCATAAGGTCTTAAATTATTAAATAATGGTTAATGGTCAACGGTTAATGATTAATAAATAATTTTTCGCGTAGCGAAAAAAAGGGTTCTTTGACATTTTTTGCAAATAGTGTATCATACAGAGGTCGCAGAGAATTGATTATCAGCACTCTGCGTTCTCTGCGAACTCTGCGTGAAAAGAGCGTTTTATTGAATTTGCAAAAATTGTCAAAGAACCCAAAAAAGAAACTCATTAACCATTAACCATTAACCGTTAACCATTAAAATGAATGTCACATACGAAAATCACCTTAGTACTACTGAAGCCCGTTGGTTTGCGATTTATACGGGATTCAGAAAGGAAAAGTATGTGCAAGAGGAATTGAGGAAGAAAGGAGTGGAAACTTATGTACCGCTTATGACCCACACACGCCAATATGTGCGAAAGGTCAAAACGGTAGAGTTGCCATTGATTAGTTGCTATGTTTTTGTAAAAATAACTAAACAGAAATATGTACCTGTTTTGGAGACAGAATATGTATATCGTTTTGTAAAATTCTCCAAAAATCTGATTTCGATACCCGAAAAAGAAATGGAATTGATGCGTCAAGTTGTCGGCGAAAAATTGGTCATCAGTGCAAACCCTTACCGTTGGGAAGCCGGAGACGAAGTGGAAGTAGCAACGGGATCGCTGACGGGTTTGCGTGGCAAATTGGTCAAGAGAAATAACAAGCGAGAATTTTTAATACAGTTGGAGCATTTAGGCTATTCACTCCAATTGAGTGTACCAACCCATTTATTGAGGAAAGTGGAAACGTGATTATTTTTGACTTTAAATCACGAATTTCGGGCTTTAAGTTGCGACTTATTGTTGGCGAAGCCCTATAAAAAATGATAGTTAATGGTGATATTTGTTTGATAGTTATTAATTTTTTACCTTGCAGAAAATTATTTTAAATAATTAATAATCAAATAATTACAGTAATCAAACTGTCGAAAATTATCAAACACAAAAAAGAGATATCCAGTGAGAGAAACATTAAAAATTTTAATCGCCGAACCGATGGACTTCTCCCAGGAAGTCATCAACCGCTTACGCGAATACGCCCACGTGGACGTACATGCGGTCGAAGAGACAGACTTAGAACAGGTTTTGAATGAATACGACGTGTTCTGGTTTCGCTTGGGTTGGAAAATTAATAGCGATGTGCTGAATGCTAACAGCCGCTGCCGAATACTGGCAACTCCTGTTACGGGGATTGATCATATTGACGAAAATTTGTGTCGTGAATTGGGCGTAAAAATCGTTTGTTTGCGTGGCGAAAAAGAATTTTTAAGAGAAGTTCGTGCCACTGCCGAAATGACGCTGGCACTTGCTTTGGCGGTCATGCGACACCTGCCGGCAGCCGAACAATCGGTACGAAATGGCGTATGGGATAGAGACCTTTTTCGAGGTAATGAATTGCATTTGAAAACGGCCGGTATCATCGGATTTGGACGACTTGGAGAAATCGTGGCAGATTTATTTCTGGCATTTGGTATGAAGGTACTGGCTTATGATATAAAGCCAAATTTATCTTATCCAAGCGTAGAATTTACCGCAAATATGGAAGATTTGATGCGTCAATCAGATGTTATTTCCATCCATGTGAATTATAATAAAAAAACGCATCATATTATTGATGAAAATATTTTAAAACAATGTAAAAAAGGTGCATATTTGGTCAATACTTCCCGTGGAGGCATCGTAGATGAAGTCGCAATGTTGAAAGCATTGGAGCATGGTTGGTTGAAAGGCGCAGCATTGGATGTACTGCAAGGCGAACATGATATTAGCGAAAAACACCCTTTGATTCAATACGCCCAAGAACACAGAAACCTATTAATTGTACCTCATATTGGTGGCAATACGTATGAGTCTTTTGAGAAAACCGAACACTTTATTGCCGGAAAAATTATAGAAATTATCTTGGCAAAAAGGCTACAAAACACCCCTGAAACCGTAGGGTAATTTCTTGTGAGTTGATTGGTTGCCCCGTTAAATTAGTTTAATCAGATATAATTAAAAATTTCGCTATGCGAAATTCGACTATCTGATTACCTAATCAATTGACACACTAATTAACTAAACCACTACCCTTACTTATGAAGATACTCGGCATCATACCCGCACGTGCAGGTTCGAAGCGCATTCGAGGAAAAAATATGAAATTATTGTGTGGCAAACCACTTACACAATATGCCATAGAATGTGCTTTATCAACCAAATCACTAGACAGTATCGTTGTATCATCTGATGATACAATGGTTTTGGAACTTGCTACGCAATTCGAAAGTGTTATCCCACTTCGTCGCCCTGACAAATTATCGACAGACACTTCCCCCGCTATTGAGTATGTAAAACACACTTTAGCATGGATGAAAAAAAACAAAGCGCAAACCTTTGATATTGTGGCGATTATACAACCTACGTCGCCACTTACATCACCTAAAGATATTGACACAACCATTCGATTATTATTAAATGACGATAAGGCAGATAGTGCGGTAAGCGTCATGCGGCTCAATCAAATTACACACCCATTCAAACTAAAAACCATCGAAAATAACTGGCTAAAGCCATTTTTGAAAGAAGAAAAAATCATTTTTCAAGCCAATGAACTTCCCGATGTTTATGCTCGAAATGGTGCAGTCTATGCTGCCCGTATGAGCAACATTGAAAAGGGGGTCATAGCGGGCGAAAAATGCCTTGCATACATCATGCCCGAAGAACGTTCCATAGACATCAACGAACCTATCGACCTTGACTTCGCAGAATTTTTATTACAAAGAAATAAAGTAGTCGATAGTCAATAGACGATAGTCCATAGGTAGCCGCGAGGTAATTTTGTGTTTTATTTATATTTATAAATAAAACCACTATGGACGAATTGCTATGGACTATGGACTACCAACTATCGACTAATTTATGAAAACAACACAAACAGATTTTTGGGAAAGCGATTTTGGAAAAGAATACACTGAGCGCAACTCCCACCTTGAGATGGATAAATGGAACAATTATTACATCGAAAGATACGGCAAAACCAAACTTGCGCTCAATGAGGATTTTTTGGGTCATTTAAGTAAAGACGCTAAAATACTCGAAGTTGGTTCCAACACAGGCATGCAATTACGCGGTTTTCAGCACGGTGGTTTTCAACACCTTTTTGGCGTTGAAATTCAAGCTTATGCCGTCAAGCGTTCGCGCGATTTTGTACCTGATGCCAATGTCGTACAAGGCTCTGCGCTCGATATTCCTTTCAAAGATGGTTTCTTTGATGTGGTGGGTACGCATTATGTGTTGATTCACATTTCGCCTAAAGATTTGGGTACAGTAATGGACGAAATGTATCGTTGTTCGGGTCGCTATATTTTGGGTTTGGAATATCACGCCGACGCCATCACAGAAATTGGCTATCGTGGCAATACCAATGTACTTTGGAAAGCCAATTATGCAGAGATGTTTATGGAGCGTTTTCCTGATTTGAAAATGGTTAAAAAGGAAATTCTTCCTTATCTCACAGATGATGAAAAAGGGAATGTGGATTGTATGTATTTATTGGAAAAAGGAGCTTGATTTTTTGCGTATTTTTAGTTAAATTTATATGAAAATTGAACAAGGTCTTAGGTAATTTCCTCGTCTTTTTACGGATAAAGAAGCGGGGTACTACATGACTTATGTGGAGGGTATTGTTACCAATCCGTATAATGAAAAAAAGACCTTAACTGTTCATAAATTTATCGTAGATACGGGTGCTGCAATTTCCATTTTAAATCGTAGATTCAAATCATTGTTTGACGAAAAAACATCTCCAATTACTCATGTAAATATTCATTATGGTGGAGGTATTACTCGCGAGCCATTACCTGTTTACAAAGTCATTATCAAAATAAAAGGAGTAGAATTTGAAATTCCGGCAGCCTTCGATAAAAACATGACTTTGACCTCTCTTTTGGGACATCATGGTTTTCTCAATGAGTTGGAACATCTTGGTATCAGTAAGAAAAATAGAAAAATGACATTAATAAAATAAGAAAAAATGTTAAAATATAAAGACCTCTACGACTATATTTTAAATGTTCTTTATCAATTAAAAAGAACAAACGGACATCACTTTTTTAGTTTGAAAGGGTGTATTGAGCATTTGATGTATGATGCGAGTTTAAATGAAATCGTGGAGATAGGGAAATACCTTGAAGCGGAAGGATATATTCAGGCAGAATACATTATTGGTGATGTATTTGTCGAAATTACACCTCCGGGAATTATGCATATCGAAGATAAAGAAGAAAATTTTAGCGTGGATTTTGAAAAATATTTAGCAAATAAAAAAGTGGATAAAAATAATTTTAAAAATATCTCAAAATTATCCTCTGACACGATTAAAAATTCAAGAAAACCCTACCTCGAAATGGTCGAAAAAATCATCGAAGAACTCAATGATACAGAGCAACTCAAAAATTCAGATTTACAAAAAGACGCACGAATTTTGAAATTAGAATTGGAAAAAGAAAGCATTAATAAAGAAACTTTGCTTATAAAACTCAATTCCATTCAAGATTTTCAACCTTTTAATATCATTTCAGCCGAATTGAAACATCATATTCAACATTCGTTTAGATAAAAAATAAAAAAAACTCGCACCAATCCACCAAACCCACATTCCGCTCCCCCCAATACTTGCGAATCCCCTCAAAAAAGCGTAATTTGAATTGAACCAATGACACTCAACAAACCGTTTGTATCTTTACTGACTGATTTTGGGTTCAAAAAATTCTTTGCCGACCCGACAGATACGAGTTTTTTGCAGAAAGTCCTGCAAATTATTATTCAGCCGGATGTACCGATTCAAGATGTCCGTATCGACAATACACATCAAATAAAAGAGGAGGACGAGGACAGAGGCGCAGTATATGATGTATTTTGTTCAGACAAAAGAGCATGCAAATACATACTGGAAATGCAACGCACAGAAGTTAAAAACTTCATTAATCGCGTTCAGTTCTACACCTATTTTCGGCTCAATGAAATGGTTGAAAAAGGAGGCAAAATGAAATACCACAAATTGCGTCCGATTTATAGCATTTCCTTTCTTGACGGAAACGCATATCCCGGTGAAGAATTTTTCCATACCGCCCATCTGCGCGACCAACATGGCGAAACGATAAACGACCTCATTACCCATATTATCATCGAACTGAATAAATGGAACAAAACCGAAGATGAAATCGAAACTGATTTAGACAAACTCATATTGCTTATGAAATTTACAGATACTGCCACCGCACAAGACCCGATTCCCGAAGTACTCACCAAAGAGGAATGGACTGCACAAACTTTAGAAAAATTAAAAACCAACAACCTCACCAAAGCAGAGCGTGTGGCATACAAAGATGCACTCGCAAAAAGAGCGTCGCTTGATGAAATTAACAGATTGGCGGCTGAGAGAGATAGATTGTCAGCTGAGAGAGAGGAAAAAGCAAAGCAGACAATGATAGAAGCGCAACAAATTAAAAAGCAAGCCAAAGAAATTGAAAAACAAGCCAAAGTAGATGTAAAGCAAGCCAAAGAAGATGTAAAGCAAGCCCAGCAAGAGACAAAACAAATCCAACAGAAGTTATCTGCCGCTATTATCGGCTTTTTACAAAAAGGTGCATCTACAGATGAGGAAATCGCCGAACTTTTCAATGTTGAGATAGAATATATACAGCAATTAAAAGAGAAATCAGAAAGTTAAAAATCCGCACCAATCCGTCAAATCGAGAGTGTTCAGAAAAGTGTGTCACGCAGAGGGCGCAAAGTTCGCAGAGGTCTGATAATCAACTCTCTGCGTTACACAGAATATTGAACAGTCTCGTCAAATCCCTTCAACCCACGTTCTCATTACGTTAATTTAACCTTAGTTCACTTCAAAATTCTCGCGTCCTAATTTCGTGTTCTTATCCACGATAACTATCGGGATTAGTAGTTCAAATTCATGAAATCAATCATCGTCGAAAACCTCTCCAAACGCTACCAACTTGGCGTAATTGGCAGCACCACGCTGGCAGACAGCCTCACGCTTGGTGTGCGAAAGCTATTTAAAAAAACCGACACAACAGAAGGTGAATTTTGGGCATTAAAAAACGTCAATTTCGACGTAGAACAAGGTGAAGTGTTAGGTATCGTTGGGCGCAATGGTGCAGGCAAAAGTACCCTTCTAAAAGTCCTCTCCAAAATCACCGAACCCACCGAAGGTACGATAAGATTACAAGGTAGAATTTCGAGTTTGTTGGAGGTCGGAACGGGCTTTCACCCTGAATTGACGGGGCGCGAAAACATCTTCCTCAATGGCTCCATACTCGGTATGCAACGTGCCGAAATCACCCGCAAATTTGATGAAATCGTAGCATTTTCAGGCGTAGAAAAATTCTTGGATACGCCCGTCAAACGCTACTCGTCGGGTATGTACGTGCGCTTGGCATTTGCGGTAGCTGCACACCTCGAACCGGAGGTTTTGGTCATCGACGAAGTACTCTCCGTAGGTGATGCCGAATTTCAGAAAAAATGTCTTGGCAAAATGAGCGAAATCGCTACGGGCGGACGCACCATCGTCTTTGTTAGTCACAATCTCGGTGCGGTCAGCAACCTATGTTCACGCGCCATTTACCTCAATCACGGACAAGTCGTGCAGACTGGAAAACCCGCCGATGTCATCGAACAATACTTGAGCGATTCGCTTGGCGTAGGCGTAGATGAAAACACTGCCGTTGGTGATAAAAAAGTTCGTCGAGGCAATGGTAAAGTCCGCTTCTCCAAAGTCGAAACCTTCAACACTCGCGGCGAACTCGTCAACGAATACGCACAAGGCGAAGACATCACCGTAAAATGCACCTGCAAACTCAACGAACCCGTCAAAGAACTCGCAGCAAGCATCGCCCTACGCTCCGGCAAAAATCGTGAAATCATCACCACCACCGGAAAAAATCGCATTGACCTCAACGGACACCGCGAAGGCGACACCCTCGAATTTACTTTCACCTTCAAAAAACACGCCCTCCAACCCGGCATTTACGGCTGGTACTTCTGGCTCGGCGAACAACAAACCGACATCGCTTTTGACATCCTCGACAATGCCAATGCGCCGCTTGTCATTCGACACGATTCGGATGCGGATAGGCGGTCGATTGGGTATTTTAATATGGATTATGATTTTTCGTAACCCGTAGCACGGTGCTTCCAGCCCGTGTTTGCGTATAACTATGCGTTTCTAAAACAAAGCGACGATGCAAAAATTACCCAACATACATCCCGGCGAGGTCTTGTTAGAGGAATTTCTCAAACCAATGGAAGTGAGCCAATACCGCTTGGCGAAAGACCTCAATATTCCTCAAACCCGTGTCAGCCAAATCGTCAAAGGCAAACGCCGCATCACCGCCGATAATGCCTTGCGATTGAGTAAATACTTTGGCACATCTGCCCGTTTTTGGCTTGGCTTGCAGACGGATTATGACTTGGAGGCTTCGGAAGAAGAGTTGGTCAATGAATTGCAAAATATTCCGCAAGTGGCAGCGTAACACGATTTTACAAATCGTCACATTTTATGTAAAAGTTTCACAATTCAACCCATTTTAATTCACAAAAATTGACAAAACACCCAAATAAACCTATCTTTACGTGAAAATTTCACGCCATGCTCATTCGATTCGTTACACAAAATATTTTTTCCTTCGGTAAAACGACGGAATTTAATATGCTACCCAATACGCGATACAAGCGTTTACCACATCATAAATATGACGTGAATGGTTTTGCTTTGCTCAAAATGACGGCTTTGTATGGAGCGAATGCGGCGGGGAAATCTAATTTGGTGAAGGCGATGTCTTTGTTAATAGATATTGTAACGTTTAATAAAATTCCACCGCGATTTAGTGATACTCAATTTAAATTTAGAGACGAAAAATATGAAGACCAAATACTTGCCATAGAGTTTTTTCAGAACGAAATACCGTTTTATTATGCTTTAAAAATTAATAAAGGTATTATCAAAACAGAAGAATTATACATTTCGGGATTAGGAAAGAATGAAGATAAATTAATATTTGAACGAAATACAAACGAGGAAGGAAAAACTACGCTTCAATTTCTACCTGAATTTGAAAACGATGCTGAAAGTCAGGTTTTAAAACGGGTTATTCAAAAGAATTTAGCGAAGCCAAACGAACCAATTTTTTATCTACTTTCGGACATGGATAATCCTTTTTTGAAAGATATAAATGTGGCTTTTCATTGGTTTGGAAATACTTTATTATTTGAAGAAATATCAGGACAAGGAATACTTGCACATGCGGCAGATAATAATGATGAACATAGAAATTATGCGGAGGATTTAATCAAATCATTCCATGTAGGAATTTCTAATTTAGAGATTCAAACACATCTGTTGGAGGATTTTTTGATTGAAAATAAACTAATAGGTGAAAGAGACTTCGAAGAATTTGAATCAGACGGAATTCCTGTTGTTCACGTTCTTGAAACAGAAAAAGGCGAGTTTGTTGCTATTACAAAAGAAAATCACGAATGGGTAGTTAAGCAAATTAGATTAAAGCATTTTGGAAAAAATAATAAAACCGCATTATTTGATTTATATGAAGAATCGGACGGCACTGTACGTTTGTTAGATTTCGTTTCTCATTTTCGCGATATTATTTTTTTGGGAAAAACAATTATTATAGATGAAATCGAAAAAAGCCTTCACCCATTAATCATAAAAGAACTCATCCGCAAATTTTCCCACGAAAAAAACACCAACGGTCAACTTATCTTCACCACCCACGAATCCAATCTATTAGACCAAGACATCTTCCGGCGAGATGAAATTTGGTTTGCTGAAAAAGACAAAGACGGCTGCACAGATTTGTATTCATTAAGCGATTACAAAGAACATAATACGATTGATATTCGCAAGGGATATTTGATGGGCAGATATGGTGCAATACCTTTTCTTGGCAATTTAAAAGACCTCAATTGGCACGTATATGATACTTCCGAGACACAGACTGTTTAAGCGTCGAGAGCCGACCAAAGATACCAAAGTATTCATTATTTTTTGTGAAGGCAAAAGTGATGAACCAAGATATTTTCGCTATTTCAATATGATTGATCAGCGTGTAAAATTGGAAATCATCGCTGCTAAACAGGAAAGCAACAACACCCCAACAGGCTTATACGAAAGGGCGGTGGAGTCCTTAATTTCCACTGAAACTAATCCCAATCCGCAGTACGCTGTCAACGATAAAGACGAAGTTTGGTTTGTTATTGATACCGATAAATGGGGTGAAAAAATCACCGAATTACGTCAACTTTGCGAGCTACACGGTTGGCAGATAGCACAGAGCAATTTATGTTTCGAGGTTTGGTTACATTATCATTTCAAATCTGAGCTTCCTGATTTTGAGGGTATGGAAAAAAGCAAAAATTGGAAAGCCTACATCAATAATGAAGTCGTCAAAGGTGGATTCGACCCTCGAAAATATCCTATATTTATTCCTTTTGCTATTGAAAATGCAAAACTAAATTACACAGAAACAGACGGAATGCCTGACTTTGGCACCACCCAAGTTTTCCAACTCGCCGAGCGTTTTTACCCTTATGTAAAAGACGATATTGAGAAAGAATTAGCGAAAATCACGTAAAACGATTTTGCAAATCGTCACACATAAAAATTCTCAAAAATGGAAAACACAAGTCTAATCCTATCCATCATTGCGAGTATTGCTGCCATTTTTACTTTAATTGATAGTAAAAATAAATCAAGTACGGATAATCAAAGAACAATCCGATACTATTTTGGTATGAGTGCATTTTGGGGGCTGATTTCGGTAGCTTTCTTTTTGATATCACTATATCTAATCAAACCTTTGGACCTCGGAGAATATCGAAAAATAATAGAGGTACTAATGACATCTTTATTTGTCATTCCATTTATTTTATCTCTTATTTTCCTCTGCATTAGTTTTTATAAATCGACTTTTAAATTGGGTAAACAATTTGTAAATTTTATAAAAAACCTACCTTCTTGATAAAATTTACACTGAATCAACGATAACACCCTAACACAAAAACAAGTCTCTAAACCAAAACTCCAAAGGCGCATCGCGTCGGCACTCTTTTCGCATAAAATTATTTCCAATAAAAAAAACATGTTAGACAAAAACATACTCAAAGAATATATTGAAGGATTTTACGGTTATGGAAATTGGAAAAGTGATATTTGGTTTATTGGAATTGAGGAAGGTGGAGGAAATAGTAAAGCGGAAATTCAAAAACGTTTAGAAAGTTGGAACAGATACCAAACCGACTTAATTGATAATAGAGAACATAGTCTATTTCTCGATGATAAAAAGGTTAACAGCTTTTTTGTTCCGTCAGGAAAGAAAAATAGAGTTGAATTGCAAAGTACATGGACAGGCTTAATAAAACTTCAATTGGCTTACGAAGAAATGATGGAATGGGAAGAAAATGACAAACGCATTTTAAGAGAAATACAAATGAACGATTGGGGAAGGCTAAATTCAAATCACGTTATTTCAAATTTACTTCCTTTGGCTTCTCCCAAAAGTACGGATTGGAAATACCATGAATGGTCTGATTTAAATTGTTTGGTTTCAAGGAAAGAGTACCTCAAAACTGTAGCTCCAATTCGCTTAAATTATTTGAAATCGAAAATTAAGCAAAATAAACCCAAAGCAATTATTTTGTACGGACGTAAAATGATGAAGTATTGGAATGAGTTAGTTGAGATTGATATTAAAAATACTTGTGAGAAAATATATGTAGGAAAACAACATTATTTTCATATCAAAAACGACAATACAAACTTCTTCCAAATTCAACATTCATCAATGGGAGTACCCGATAAAATGTGGTTGGAAATCGGACAAATAATTAGAAATTCCTAAACAAAACATCCACGCTCAACAACGATAACACCCTAACACAAAAACACGCTAACACATCAGCACAATATGAATTTAAACAATAAAAACATCCTCATAACAGGCGGCACCGGTTCATTCGGCAAGCAATTCGTAGCCACCGTTTTGCGCGATTATCCACAGGTCAAGCGATTGGTCGTGTATTCGCGCGATGAGTTGAAGCAATTTGAAATGGCGCAACGTTTTCCGATGTCCAAATATCCGGCGATGCGATATTTCATTGGCGATATTCGCGATGGCGAGCGATTCAAACGCGCTTGCGAAGGCATTGATATAATCATTCATGCGGCGGCATTGAAGCAAGTCGTGGCGGCGGAGTACAATCCCATTGAGTGCATCAAAACCAACATCTTGGGCGCACAAAACGTCATAGATGCGGCGATGGATTGCGGCGTACAAAAAGTCGTCGCGCTCTCCACCGACAAAGCGGCTGCACCCATCAATCTCTACGGCGCGACCAAGCTCTGTTCCGACAAATTATTCGTCGCTGCCAACAATATGCGCGGACACCGCGACCTCAGTTTTTCCGTGGTGCGTTATGGCAATGTCATTGGTTCGCGCGGGTCGGTCATGCCCTTCTTTTTGGGCAAGCGCAGCACGGGCATCCTCCCCATCACCGACCCGAATATGACCCGTTTCAACATCTCGCTCGACGATGGCATCAAGCTCGTCATGTATGCCCTCGAACACGCCTGGGGTGGCGAAATATTCATCCCAAAAATTCCCTCCTACCGCATCACCGACGTAGCTACCGCTATCGGACCGGAGTGCGAGCAACAGATAGTAGGCGTGCGCCCCGGCGAAAAAATCCACGAAGAAATGATTACCGAAGCCGACAGCCTCAACACCATCGAACTCGACAAATATTACGTCATCTGCCCCACTAATGTCTTTTTTTGGACGAAAGATGAACTCGCCAAAGCCTTTAATGGAAAGCCCGTTCCGGTAGGTTTTAGTTATAATTCAGGCGAAAATACAGAGTGGTTGACGGTGGAAGATTTGCGGACGCAGATTGTGGAGCATGTGGATAGTGGGTTTAAAGTTTAATAAAATAATTATTTAAATAGTTGGTATTTTTCAAATTATTTCATTAATTTGCTTACTATAAAAACATTATCATGAAATTCGATTTAATAGGCAAGGTTAAACGTACTAAACTACCTACATCTAATGCGCTTTTGCCATTGATGGAGGCGATAGTCAATTCCATCCATGCCACTAAATTTGCTGATATTGATAATGGACTCATTGATATAATTATAAAAAGAGAAGCAAATACACTTGATCTGAAAACTGAAGGTGAAGTCAACTCAGAACCAATAGCCGGATTCATTGTACGTGATAATGGTGTGGGATTTAATCAGGAAAATTATGATTCATTTAATCGAGCTAATTCGACCTATAAGTTAAAATATGGCGCAAAAGGAGTTGGTAGATTTATTTGGTTGAAGGCATTTGATAATATAAGAATTGAGAGTGTATTTAGAAGCGAAATAGGTAATAAAAAAAGAAGTTTTGACTTCAATCTTTCAGATGAGGGTATTGAAAATCATAATCTAACAAGTGTAAATGGTTCGCCAAAACAGACGCAGATAGAGTTTAAAAATTTTAAAAAGAAATATAAGGATGCTTGTCCGAGAGAATTAAGTGAGTTAGCCAATAGAATATTAGACCATTGTTTAGTTTATCTGGTTTTAGAAAATTGCCCTACGATACGACTCATCGACGAAAAAAATAATTCCGAAGTTGTCATCAATGATATTTTTTCTGAGAATATAAAAAGTCTCAAAAAACAAAAATTTAAAATTAAAGACTTTCAGTTTGAATTAGATATATATAAGGTTTTAAATTTAATAACGAAACACCAACTCCATTTCTGTGCGAATGACAGAGAAGTATATAGCAAACCATTATCTAAAGATATTCCCGAACTCAATCGAAGGTTAAAATCTGATGAAACAGGTGAAGAGTTCTACCTTAAAGCATATATAAAAGGTGAATATCTTGACAATATTGTAAATGAAGAAAGAACTAATTTTAACTTTCCAAGAGAAAATGAGGCTGTTGATTTTCCTGATTCAATAAAAGAGTCGGACTTCACAAAGTATCTACTGGAAAACTTGGAAAGTAGCATCAAGAGTATCTTGGATGAGGCAAGGGATAATAAACTTGAAAAAATTAAGAATTACGTTGAAAAAGAAGCACCGCAATACAGAGTATTATTCAAATATAAAAAAGATAAATTAAGAAAACTTCCTAGCCAATCAAGTGACAAATTAGAACTGTCATTATTCAAAATATTGCACGAACTCGAAGTTGAAACTAAAAAAGAAGGTAAAAATATATTTAAAAAAATAAAAACCGTAGAAGATTTTGAAGAATATAAAGGAGTGTATGATGATTACATTCAAAAAGTGATTGATGTCGGCAAAACAAATTTATCCAAGTACATCATTCATCGTAAAACCGTCATTGAAATATTGGATAAACATTTAGGTGCAGATGAATTAGGAAGCCATGCTAAAGAAGACACTATTCACAAAATGATATTCCCCATCAAATCTTCATCAGATGATATTTTCTTTGAAGACCATAACCTGTGGTTGATTGATGAAAAATTATCATATCACACATATTTAGCATCAGATAAACGTTTCGACCAGATTGATGTCATTGATTCTGATAGCAAAAAACGTGGAGATATTATTGTTTTCAATGACTATTTTGATAATAGATTTGCCTTGTCTGAAACCAAGAGTGCGCCCTTCCCCTCTGTTGTCATCATAGAATTGAAACGCCCTATGAGAGACGACTATAAAGAAAGTGATAACAATCCTATACAGCAATTATATGATTACGTAGATGAAATAAAAAACGATAAAAAGAAACTTAAAAATAACCGCCTGTTCAATGCCAAAGCAATTCCTTTTTATTGTTATTTGGTATGCGACTTGACAGAAAAAATTAAAAAATTAGCGACTATAACACATGACTTGAAACCCACACCTGACGGTAATGGTTACTTTGGCTATAATAGCACTTTAGGGGCTTACATTGAAATCATATCTTATGATAAAATGCTTGACGATGCTAAAAAAAGAAACCAAATCCTTTTTGATAAATTGAAACTTCCTATCTGATATTTATATCATTAATACACACTTTCTTATGGTTGATAACAATACAAAAAATAGAGTGATAAAATCATATAATGATTTTCTGGAAATATATCTGCCAAATAGAAAATCAGAAATTGAAAACCAAGGCAAAAAAGAAAGTTTCGGAGAAATGCTTGCAAGAGAATTTCTAAGAAATGTCAGTAAACAACTTTCAGAAAGTTAACCATGAAACTAACACAAGAACAAATCGACCACATCATCACCTACGAAGTCGTCGTAGATTGCTATGATGACCATGAGGTCTATATGGGTTGGGCAATTTACATGGGAGACAATATAAATTACCCATTTGAGGCAGAATATGAGGTCAAGAAAAAATCAGGTGAGTATGAATGGAAAAAAGTAATGGTTGTTGGAAGTGAAACCGACGACTCCAACTTTTCAGGCGGTAATTATTATGTCGAAATTGAAATTAACGATATGGTCATTCCTGCAAATTTAGATAAATTAAGAAACCTCAAAGCGGATGAGGAGACGATGAAAACGCTGCAAGTATGGCAAAATCGAAGTATTTAAAAAGTCTGTTCTAATCTGTTTAATCCATTTCAATCCACGTTCCTATCACATCAATTTAGCACAAAAAAATCCACGTCCTATTTGTACTTGAACTTGACACTTGAACTTGAACTTACATTTGAATTTACCTAAAATATCCATCATAACGCCCTCCTACAATCAGGGTGCGTACTTAGAAGACACCATCCAATCCGTCATCGGACAAAACTACCCGAATGTCGAGCATATCCTCATCGACGGTGGTTCTACCGATGAATCATTGGAAGTCATCAAAAAGTACGAGGGGCATTTTGCCTATTGGCAAAGCCAAAAAGACGACGGACAATCCGATGCCATCAATCAAGGCTTCCGACGTGCAACGGGCGACATCGTGGCTTGGCTCAATTCGGACGACCAATACCTGCCCTACACGCTACACCACATCGCGCAGGCATTTATGCGAGAGGGCGCACTCCAGGACAAAATCTACTTCGGCAACTGCATCAAACTCAACACCGACACCTGCCAAACCAAGTCCAAAAACATGCTCGAATACCACCAAAATCTCAATATCGAACTCACCGACTACATTGTCCAACCCTCTTCATTTTGGACACGAAAAGTGTGGGAACAAATCGGTGAATTGGACGAAACCCTTGACTTCGGCATGGATTGGGATTGGTTCATCCGCGCCAAACGCGCCGACATTCCCTTTGAAGCCACCAACCGTTTTATGTCCATCAATCGTTTTCACAGCGAAAAAAAATCATCCTTAGGCGGTATGCGTCGCATCAATGAATTGGCAAAAGTTTACGCCCGCTACCACAACGAAGACATCAAAAACGCCTACCTCCAATACCACCAAAACGACCGCTACAAAACTTTCCGAAAATGGCACAGACGCTTCCGCTTACAGCGATTTACTGATACCAATAAAGCGATTCATGCCCGTTATTTTAAAAACAAAATCAGCTATGAAGATTTTTTGAATATTATTAGAATGTGACACCGAAACGTAATTTGATTTGTTTTTGTAAAAACAAATTATTTTATCTATCTTTGAATCAAATTTATCATTCGTAATCAACAAATAATGACCAATACACTTTTCACTACCAACGAGGTTTTTTATTTTTATAAAAAAGACAAAAAAAAGGTCGTACCGGTTACGGATGAAAAAATAAACGAGCAAGCCAAAAAGAAGTTAGACAAACTATTTGCGAAGGCTGAATCATTAAAAATCCCCAAGCGAATACTCGAAAAATGGAATGATGTGGCATTGCTCAATACCAAAGGAGACTTGGAAAAAGCAAGTCTATTATATCTCAAATCCGAGAATAGTTCCTATGATTTATCCAACCCACTGAATGATTTATTGGCAAAAGAATGGCTACCCGAAACGGTAACGGTCTTTGCGCAAAAAGGACTCGGTGCAAATAGTAAAGCCGCTCAAATTGAGAAATTACACCCCGCACCATTTTCGTTTCAGGATGTCGGCAGACAAATTAAATTTTTCACAAAAGAAGGAGATAAGGTACTTGACCCTTTTCTCGGTGTAGGTTCTACGCTTAAAGCGTGTTGTTTTGAAAACAGAACAGGTTACGGAATAGAATTAAACACTAAATATGCTAATCTCAGTAAATTAAGAATCGAAGAGGAAGTACCCGAAGATAATTTTTATAAGGATAAACAAACAATTATCAACGGTGATGCTTTGAAGAAAATTAAAAAATTTGACGACGATTTTTTTGATTTCATTGTCACAAGTCCGCCGTATTGGAACATTCTTGAAACTAGAGACCATAAAGCAAATGAACGTATGAATGACAATCTTGACACTAAATATAGTGACAGCAAAAACGACTTGGGGAATATTGAAGATTACGATAAGTTTTTAGATATAATCAGTTCATTTTTTGCGGATTGTGGGCGAATTTTAAAAACCAAAAAATACATGGCTATTATTGTCAGTGATTTTAGAAAGAAAGATAAATACTACGTTTTTCATGCAGATTTGGCGCAAGCAATTGAAAAAAAGTCTAACCTGAAACTCAAAGGAATCAAGATTTTATACCAACGTCATAAAAGCATTTATCCTTATGGTTATCCTTTCTCTTTTGTACCGAATGTGCATCATCAGAATGTTTTAATCCTACAAAATACGAAATAATAAATGCCGGAATTGAATAAAATATATTTAGAAGATTGTACCCGTTTTATGCAAAAACTGGATGCAGATTCTGTGCATTTGATTATTGCCGACCCGCCGTATAATCTCAAAAAGAATTTTGGTAATAAAAGCGACCATTGGAAGGATGTACACAGTTGGATGGATTGGAGTAAGGAATGGATCGACGAATGTGTGCGGGTTTTGCATCCCGAAGGTTCGATTTTTATATATGGCATTCATCATTATTTGTGTTATATTCAGTGTTATTTGTATGAAAAAGATTTAAAATATCGCCGACAAATTATTTGGTATTATGAAAATGGTTTTTCGGGCTACAAAACACTAAATGCTTTTTACGAACCTTTATTATGGTTTACAAAAACTGATAAATTCACCTTTCACGAAATCCGCGAACCTTACAAAAGTCAAAAGCGATTAAAAAACAAAATCATTAAAAACGGCAAAGTATGGACTCCGAATCCCAACGGACGACTTGCAGGTGATGTGTGGAATTTTCCAACTCTTGCAGGTAAACGATTTGCAGGAGAAAAAACGCCGCACCCAACCCAAAAACCTTTGGCTTTATGTGACCGTTTGGTGCGACATTTTAGTAATTCAAACGATTTGGTTTTTATACCATTTGCCGGAAGTGGCTCGGAATGTGTCAGTTGCAAATCAAATAATCGTAATTTTCTCGCTACCGAAATTAATCCCGAATATATTGAAATTGCCAACGAGAGGCTTCGCAATATTCAAGTGGAACTACCGATGTAGCCGTAAAAAGCGATAATGAAACTACACGAAGCAATAGAAAAATTATTACGACAGAAAGGTCGTCCAATGACTACCACCGAGATTGCAAATGAATTGAATCAGAATAAGTGGTATCAAAAAAAGGACGGCTCTGCAATTACTCCCTATCAAATTCATGGTAGAACATCGAATCTTCAGTATGCTGAAATATTCGATAGAGATGGCGCGACTGTTTCCCTAAAAGAACAACCAACCATGAAAAATTTCCCACATCAATTCAACAACCTCGAAAAATTGTATGACGCACTCGTGGTAGCCAAGCAATTAACAGAAAACAACCAAGTACTTACTGATAAAAATTACGGCGAAGCACTGACACGCGCAAAGATTTACACCTATCGGGATAAGACGCTTTCTGTAGATGATTTTTTGGAGAAAGAACAGCAAAAAACGCCTTCAAACAGAGGTTCTCATACCGTTGCAAGAGATACACGTCGTCTTTTCGAGTTAATGAATTTTATAAATATTTCTTCCGATAAAAAGGCAACATTTAATCCGATATCGGAGCAACTTCTGCAAAGTAAATTACCGGAAGAACGACATGTAATTTGGCGAAATTCTATGTTCGATTTGACTTTAAAAGATACGGATAATAACGCAAGTCATCCATATAGAATATTGCTCAAATTAGTTAATAATTTTCCCGGAATAGAAACAAAAAAACTCATGTTAGCATTAGCTGCAAAAGATGATTCTGATAAAGAATTTGAACGCATCAACAAATTATCTGAACTTGATATTGAAGAAATTATAGAAAAAATCGGCACATCTAAATCAATGGCTGCCAATGCAGTAAAAGTCTTGCCCGGAATTGCCGAACAACTTGATGATATTGTTAGAATTTCCAATCGTGCTTATCCTGTCAGCAAAATTATCATTACTGAAGATGAAATTCTGACAGAAAATTTAACCGAAAAAGAACGTTCCACTCATCGTAAAGTCACTGCGGCAGAGATTGCCAAAGACCCGATATTCAAAGTGACTTCTTCGCTGAATATTGATATTACCGATGCCATTAAAAAACGTCAGGAGAGACTTGCGGAACATCAGGAAATTGTACGGCTTTTAGCTTTGCTACATGAGAAGTGTGGTTTTCAACTTTTTGAAGGGAAATTTGACTGTCTCGCCGTAAAAGGTGATTTGGCACTACTTTATGAAGTCAAAACGATTCTCGAAAATGCTTATGACCAAGAAAAGCAAACCGTCAAGGGTTTCGGGCAGTTGAAATATTACCGATTTTCGATAGTAGAAAAGGAAATGGGTTTATCGAATATTCGTGAATTATTGGTCTTTTCCCGAAAACCACGTATCAATATTATTGAATTTTGTGTGGCAGAAAATATCGCAGTAATATGGAGAACAGGTAATACTTTTCAGATTTTTAATATTCAAAATAAGTGTGATGAAGCCTTTAATCCTGATGAATTATGAAAATTATTTTACACAAAAACTACTCAATAAAAAATCCGCAAAAATCCACGTTCCCATCACGCTAATTTAGCACTACAACACAACGATACAACAATACAACAACACAATTATGAAAACCATCACATTCGCTAACCGCACCATTGGTGACGGACACCCATTATACTACATCGCCGACATCGGTGCCAACCACGAAGACGACCTTGACCGCGCCCGTATGCTCATCGAATTGGCAAAAGAATCCGGCGCAGACGCAGCCAAATTTCAAAACTTTCAGGCAGCCAAAATCGTCAGCGACTACGGCTTCAAATCGCTGGGCAAAACCGCCCACACCTCCGGCTGGAAAAAGAGCGTTTTCGAGGTCTTCGACGATGCCAGCATCAACAAAGACTGGACGGCAGCCCTCAAAGAAAAATGCGACGAAGTGGGCATAGATTACTTCACGAGTCCTTACGATACCGAGTCCGTTGATTTGGTGGAGCCGTATTTGGATGTCTATAAAATCGGTTCGGGCGACATCACCTGGCACGAAATGATACGCTACATTGCCAACAAAGGCAAGCCCGTCCTCATCGCCACCGGTGCGAGTCCGATGAACGAGGTCGAAATGGCGATGCAAGTCCTCCAAGAAATCACAGGCGACATCGTCCTCATGCAGTGCAACACCAACTACACCACTAATCCCGAAAAAATGCGCCACGTCAACCTCAACGTCCTCAAAGCCTACGCCGAAAAATTCCCCGACACGATACTCGGCTTATCCGACCACACCGCCGGACACGCTAGCGTAGTCGCTGCGGTGGCACTTGGCGCACGCGTATTCGAAAAGCACTTCACCGACGACAATGACCGCATCGGACCCGACCATCCATTTGCCATGAATCCAAAAAGTTGGCGAGCGATGGTCGATACCGCCAACGAAGCCTACGCCGCCCTCGGCGATGGCATCAAACGCATCGAAGACAACGAAATCGGCGCGATACTCGTCCAACGTCGCTCGCTACGTGCTACGGCAGATTTACCCGTCGGAAAAGTTATCCAAAAAGCTGATTTAGAGGCACTTCGCCCGATTCCCGAAGATGGTTTGCCACCTTATAAAATTGATGAATTGGTCGGGAAAACATTGACGAAGGCATTGGTTTATGGTGAGCATATTACGATGAATCACCTATCGTAATGCCTCCGTAGCATAAGCGTCTCGCTTGTGCAGTCACTACACATCAAAATGCCAAATATCACATTATCCGGTTTTCATGGCACGAGCAAAATCAATGCAGAAAGTATCGTCAAAGGTGACTTTCGCTTGAGTTTGGGCGATGATGAATGGCTTGGTGACGGTGTGTATTTCTTTACCGAAGGCATACCGCCCACACCACAACTTCATGCGCGTAGGTGGGCAATTGCCTCGGCTTGGGATAAGTCAAAAGGTCAATTTTCCTATGATGAATACGCTGTTGTTAAGGCAGAAATTAACATGGACAAAAACAAACTGTTGGATTTAACAACACTTGAAGGAATCCGATTTTTTAATTATCTTCGTGATAGATACATCAAATTGGTGGCAAAAGACGGTGTACGATTGAGACGAGGTAGTTTTGAGGACGGACATGTTATCAATGATGCAAGAACTTATTTGAATATGAATATTGATGCAACGAAAGGCAATTTTTACATCAAATTCAAAACCGAACGCATCTTTAATATCAATTTTCGCACACCTAATGCAACTATTTTAGCGGTATTCAACGTTAATATTATTGATAAGGATACTCGTTTAATTGTAAGTAAAGGTAAAATCACCGATGAAATTAGAAGATTATAAAGAACAAATTGATGCCTATTTTGATAATGTTTCACCAAGTGAAGTTATCAAGAGATTTGAAGAATTGGGCTACGAATTTATCCCCATAGATACGCCCGAATTTGAAGATTTGCAATATACGTTTGTCAAAATTAATGATAATTATAAAGGGGAAGATATTTGCAATTATGCTACTATGCTTGAGTCGAAGCCGGAATTAGTTGGTGAAAATATCGCTGCCGAACCTACTCCGACCTATTATTCGCCACCTCGCTATGTAGTTGCTGCCTAATAATAGTGTTGTATTTATTTTCGTATATAAAAAATAATTTGACAAGTTCATTCCAAGAATAATAAAAGTAGTTGACACTTTTTTTGAAATTTAAAATGTAAAATAATAAATTTAAAATGTAAAAGTTCTTGTAGTACGTGTACAATACATTTTTATTTTTTAAAAATTTAAAAATCAGTAAAATAGAAATGTCTCGCGTTCACTCGCGTTCACTCGCGTTCTACAACTTTTACATTTTACATTTATTATTTTACATTTTACATTAATTTGCTTTAGACAGAAAAGGGTCAACTACTTTGATGAACTTGTCAATAATTTCATTAAAAGTTAGCCAAATGGACATCCGTTTATCCTCCACCGAAGTCATCAAAATTGAAATGGTCGCGCATGAAGCCAATGAGGATGTTTCTTCCTTCGATTTGAATTACCGGACTGCCTATCCGCCCGGTCAACCGACGACTTTCTACATCGTTTTTTCACTCTATACACTTCAACCCGACCAATATGACCTCCGCTTAGAGTTCGTAGCACACTTCAAGACTTCCGAACCAACGAGTGATGCCTTTCGTGCTTCCAATTTTACGGACATCAACGCCCCTGCGATTGCATTTCCGTACCTGCGAAGTTACGTCTCCAACCTCACGATGCTTTCCGGCTACGAACCGCTGATGTTGCCTACGCTTAATTTCGCTAAATTGTACGAACAGAGGAGTTGAATGATTGAAAATACGCCTCAAAACGCTTATCTTACAGAAAAATACATCGCATGACAGCTATTGAATTAAAAAACGAGTTGCACCAAATGATAGACGGACTTCAAGACACAGATATATTGGAGTATGTATATAAGGTGGTTCATACCGTTCAAACGAAAAGTCCAAACAAAGAAGACGCAACACTCACCCATTTTGCCAGTGAAAAAGTATTGGCAAAAGACTGGTTATCACCCATAGAAGATGAAGTATGGCAGGATTTGTAAAAGGTGAAATCGTCATTGTGCCGTTTCCTTTTTCCGACCTTTCTTCAAGTAAAAGGCGACCTGCGATAGTGCTTGCTGATTTGCAGGGAGACGACATTATTTTGTGCCAAATCACCAGTCAATTCAATGGCGATCCTTATGCCATACCAATCACTCAAAGCAATCTGAAAAGCGGAACATTGATAGCCAATTCCAATGTCCGACCCAACCGCATTTTTACCGCCGATTCCAATATCATTATCAAATCCGTAGGAGTCGTTGACGACCCAACTTTGGAAGATATAATTCAGGCAGTCATTGGTATTATCTCCATTTAAATCACAACACTCACCAGCGACAACACAACAACACGTCGAATGATAAAAGGAAAAAAAGTAGCCTTCCGCGCCCTCGAACGTGAAGACCTCTCACTCATCCGCGATTGGCGTAATGTGCCTTACCTCCGCAAGCACTTCCGCGAACCCATGGAACTCAACATGCTCAATCAAGAAGCATGGCTACCGAAGGTAACGGCAAGCAAAAACGACTTCATGTTTATGGTCGAAGAACTCGCTACGGGCGAACCCGTCGGTGTAGTCGGACTGACCTATATTAATTGGATAATTCGCAGTGGAGAGATTAGTTTGTATATCGGAAAAAACGAAAGCTATATCGACGACGAAGGGCTTGCCGAAGATGCAGTACGCCTTATCATCAAATATGGTTTTGAGATTCTCAATTTGAATAAAATATGGACAGAACTCTACGAATTTGATACTAAAAAAATGGCGATTTACGAAAAATTCAATATGAACCGCGACGGTGTATTGCGCGATAATTGTTTTTATAGAAATCGCTATTGGGATTCGTATTTGGTGTCTATTTTGAGAAAAGAATATACGACGGATGAGGAAAATACGTAACACAGACATTCTTGTCTGTACAAACGCAGGCACAGACAGGAATGTCTGTGTTACGATATGGCAAATTTACTAAAACAAAAATACCGTCGCGCTCGCCGTCTGGCTGAATTTTACAGTTTTTTCGGCAATCGCAAACTCATCTTGACAGCAAGTATGCCACGCTCGGCGAGTACATGGATGTATAATGTCACCCGAATTTTGTTGGAACAGCAACATCCGAATCAAGTCAGTGCAGGTTGGGTAGCTGACTATAAAACGCTTGAAAAAAAGCCCGTTCACCTCATCAAAATACATCGTTTTGACAAGTATTGGGCGCATCGGGCAGATGTAGTTTTGTATTCGTACCGGGATGTACGGGATGCTTTTGCGAGTGCGATTCGCAAGTTTGATATAAAACCGAAAATGCAATTTTGTGAACAGTGGATTGAGGATGATATAGCTTGGAAAAACAAAGCGAACTGCGTGATGCGCTACGAAGATTTTGTAGAAAATCAAGAAAATGAAATCCGAAAAATAGCTAATACATTAGAAGTAGAAAATTATTCCGTAGAAAATATCCTCCAACAAATAGCTGACCTTAAAAGCACTGTACTATCGAAAGAAAAACAACACGACACACAATCCCTTTTTCATGAAAATCACGCTACTACCAAAGGCGGTCATGGCAATTGGTCTAATGAAATCAACGGCGAATTATTACAACAAATAGAGAATGAATTTGAAGATTGGTTTAAGAATAATGATTATATGATTAATTTATGATTTGTTGAAATTCTTTGGCTAAAATTGTCGTGAGAATCTCCGCCCCTTCTGCATTAAGATGTCTCCAATCGTGAAGATGCTCCAACTCATATAATGCCGGATAATGATAAGGCGAAGAAATATCTATTTTATAAGGTGTTTCTATGGTATTATATAAGGGTAAAATGCCCTCATTGAGTGGTGGCTTTAAAAAAATAAGTTGAATGTTTTTTGCTTTAGCTTTTTTGATAATTTGATGAATTTTGGTCAGATAAGTCGGACTGACTTCGTAAAAATCCAAGCCGTTTTTATACTCCTCACAAATCAAATTATGGTGTTTTTCAATTTTGGGAATGTTGAGTCGTTGGGCTTCGATGTCATCTAAATTGGCATAACCGTCTTGATATTTGCCAAGTATTTTTTCTGTTTGAAGTGGCTGCGTATTAGGAGAAAATCTAGGGAAAATCATTTCTGCCCGTATCAATCTACTAAAATAGCTAATACAATAATTTTGTGTTGCACCGTATTCTTTCTGTTCCAAAGCCCCTCTGAATCCGAGATTAAAATAACTAAAATTTAAATAATATTTTGAACGGAGATTGGTGCGATGTGAGTTTTGTAAATCTTTTATTTTATCCAATTCAAAAATAATATACTTTATTTTTGGCTTGGGTTTTTCCAAAAAATGCTCCAGTAAATAACAACTTTCGGGAGGCCACATACCTTGTACACCAAGATTAAAAGAACGTGTTTTGCCTACATTCAAACTATCAAATAAAGCGGGTATCACTTGATGAAAAATACGACTTGAACCAATAAAATATGTATTATAATCAGTGTTGTTTTGTTCCAAATAATTCATTTTTGTCACCATACCCCGATTGCCCCAATAGTACGGTAAACCATAATCAGAAAAAGAAAGCAATATCAGCATGGATACCGTAAATACTAATATTTTAAATACAAATTTTATCACAATAAATATTTCGATAAACAAGTCGGACAAATGTAACACTATTATATGAAATCAGTTTGTATCATTCCTGCACGTGGCGGCAGCAAGCGCATACCACGCAAAAATATCAAACCATTTCTGGGCAAACCAATTATTTATTACTCCATTCGCGCAGCATTGGATACGGGGATGTTTGATGAAGTGATGGTTTCTACGGACGATGCTGAGATTGCCGAAGTCGCGAAGAGTTACGGTGCGACTGTTCCGTTTTTTCGCAGTGAAAAAAATGCGGATGATTACGCGACAGTAGCACATGTACTGAATGAAGTCTTGGGCGAGTACAAAGCCGCCGGACGCGAGTTTGATTATATGTGCTGCATCTATCCGACTGCACCATTCGTAACTTCGGAGCGTGTAGGCGAAGCCATGAAGACCTTGATTGACAATGAATTGGAAGGCGTAGTTCCTGTCTTGAAATTTTCATTTCCCGTACAACGTGCAGTCCGCATCAATGACGCGGGCTACCTCTACATGCCCACGCCCGAACACTACAATACTCGCTCACAAGACCTCGAACCGACTTATCACGACAGTGGTTCGTTTTATTGTTTGGAAATTAAAAGTTTCCTCGAACAACAAATTCTTTATCCGAAAAAAGCCATGCCCTTAATTCTAAAAGAAAGCGAAGTGCAAGACATTGATACGCTCGAAGATTGGCAAGTGGCGGAGTTTAAGATGGAGTTTTATAAGCGGTAGGGGAGTTGATTTTTTGGGAATTTTTTTGTAATTTTAATCAAAAGAAAACATGATGACAAGAGAAGTTTTAATTAATAAAACGGTAGAAACACTCTCCAAACTTCCACGCGAGAAGATTGAAGCAGTTTCAGATTTTGCGGATTATATTTCCCAAAAATATGAAGAAGAAATTCTGCAAAAAGGTATACAAAAGTTGGTGAGTGAGTCGAAGGCATTTGCGTTTTTAAAAGATGAAGAAGATTTATACACAATTGAAGATTTAGAAGAAAAATTCTAATGCAAAAAGGTGACATCATCTTAATTCCTTTTCCGTTTACAGATTTGACCGGAAATAAAAATCGACCGGCAGTAGTGCTAGTGAGTAGTCGATTAGATGTTGTCGTTGCGTTTATCTCAACACAAATTCAGCGTCAGGAAAATGAAGATTTACTTTTGGTCGCTTCTCGTCAAAATGGTCTCAAAAAAGACTCAATCGTTAAATTACGAAAATTAGCGACCGTAGACAAAGTGTTGGCAATCGGCAGAATAGGTGTCTTAAGCGATAATGATATGGCATTGTTAGACGAAAAATTGAAAACACTTTTTCAACTGGATGATTGATAATTTATTACAAATGGACAAAACAGTAAAAATCATTGGTTTACACGACAAGCAATCCGACAGAGCGTATTGGATGACTAAAACGCCACAGGAACGTCTTGCCGCAGTAGCCGTTTTACGCGAACAATATGCCCGACTCAAAGGTATTCAGCCCGGACTTCAAAGAGTTTGTAAACAAAATTAAATCATGGAAGACTACGCCAACGCCCTCATGTACGCTATCCCCGGATTCGTCGTCTTAATTATCATTGAAGCGGTAGTTGCTTGGTGGCGGGGTCTGGATATTCAGAATAGCATGGACACTATTTCAAGCCTAAGTTCGGGCTTGACCAACACATTAGCGGCGATGTTGGGTTGGTCGGTGGTGATTGTGAGTTATGATTTTATGGTCGGGCATTTGGCGATATTTACGATTGAGAGTACGGCACTTCTTTTCATCCTTGCATTTATCGGACACGATTTTGCACAATACTGGTCGCATCGTTTTTCCCATGAAATCAATGTCTTCTGGAATCGCCATATCGTCCATCACAGTAGCGAAGAATTTAACCTTTCCTGCGCCTTGCGACAAGAAATTTCTGCCATCTTCGGCATCTTCTTTTTCCTGCATATTCCAATGGCAATTTTGGGTTTACCAACAGTAATAGTCGCTACCGTTGCAGCGATACATCTCTTTGCTCAATTTTGGTATCACACCCGCCTTATCAATAAAATGGGCTTTTTAGAACACCTCATCGTGACACCCTCGCATCACCGCGTACACCACGCGATTAACGACGAATACATAGATAAAAACTTCGCACCCATTTTTATTATTTGGGATAAAATGTTTGGTACATTTCAAGCCGAACTCGACGATGTACCACCCGTTTACGGTGTAAAAAAACCTGTCGAAACATGGAATCCCATTCTTATTAATTGGATGCACTTTTGGCAACTCACCAAAGACGCATTTCGTACTCGTCGATTGTGGGATAAAATCCGAATATGGTTTATGCCCACTGGCTGGCGACCCGAAGATGTCAGCGAAAAATACCCTATCGAAATCACCACCAATCCCTACACCCGCGAAAAGTACCAACCCGAAGCCTCCACAGCCCTCAAAGCATGGTCATGGGCGCAACTCATCATTGCTAATATTATGGTCTATCACCTTATCGCGGTCATTGCAGATTCCGGTGTGATAAATGTCGTACTCTATGGTATGTTTGTCATGGTCATGGTTTTTGCTTATACGACTTTGATGGATAGACATCGCCTTGCGATTCCAGTCGAATTGGTCAAATTTGCTTTCGGTGTGTTTATTTTATATCAGACGGGCGGCTGGTTTGGATTGGAGGAATATTTCGCTAATGGTGCGTATATTGTCGCTGGTTATATGTTGGTGTCGGTATTGGTGGCGATGTATTTTAGTGTTTTTGAAAAAAATAAGGCTTATGTTAAACAAACAGCAAGTTATTGATAGTATTCAACAATTGCCCGACCAATTTTCTATTGACGATTTGATAGAAAGAGTCATTGTTATGGAGAAAATCGAACGCGGATTGATACAGTCTCAAAAAGGAGAGATTGTACCGGATAGCGATTTGGAAAAAACAAAACTCTCGAAATGGTTGAGTTAAATTGGACAGTAGGTACAATAGATGATTTGGATGCTATTGCTGAATATATCGGCAGAGATTCGCTCAAATATGCGCGTATTCAAGTACAAAAGATACGTGATAAGACTCGAATACTCCCAACGATGCCTCACGCAGGTAAAAGAGTTCGGGAATTGGACGATGAATCCATCAGAGAATTACTTGAAGGATGATATAGAATCATTTACAAGATTGTATCTGAAGAAAGAATTGATATATTAACGGTGCATCATAGTAGTAGGCTTTTGAGTAATAATCCTAATTTATGATGTGTGTTACAGAAATACTTTTTAAAACAATGAACAGATTATCGTTAAAAATACTTCTCATTATTTTGGTAATAATTGCTGCCTGTCAAGACGACGAAGCCCCAACAACTCCGCCCGACCCTGACCCCATCAATCTTGAGTTTACAGGCGTACAAATGACTGATGCCAACGGCACGCCTATTGGTTGCTACAACGGTGATTGTATGGACGATTGGACCAATATTAGCCTGACTACTGACGAGTTAACCTATCTGGCTTTTGACCACAACATCCCCAATGCCAATCCCGAACTCGGTGAGGCACAGATGTACCCGATTTATCCAAACCCAATGGGCAATACAGGCAATATGGGTATTGCATTTGAGACAACGGGCAGACTAATATTCAAGATGGTCGTCATTGATACAATGGGAAATGCATTCATTACCCACGTCAGTGAAACACAAAGCGGTTTCAATAACATTCAACTTTCCTACGAAGTATTCGAAGGACTTGAGCGCAAAACTATCTATCGCATGTATTACGCCTTTTATGATGTGACTAGTGCGCCTGTATATACCGGTTACGGCGATTTTGGTATATGTGAGGAAGATTTTAATCCTAATCCGCAGGACTGTTTTGAATAGAAAAACTCTTTGGAGTATCCACATTCTTATTACGTTTTTACTGACCTTTGCCGTTGCGTTTGCTGCATGGCATATCAAAATCAGTTACGACGAATCGCTCTCATATTATGTGCTGAAAACCAATGATGTAAAAAGAATGTTAGGGCTGGCAAATACGCATTGGCTCAATAGTTTTTTTATGAAACTATCCATGCTGACTGTCGGTGATAGTGTATTTGCTTTTCGTATTGCGTCCATTATCGCTTTTCCGTTTTATGCTACGGGATTATTCAAATTATCACTTCTCCTCAAAAATCATTGGCTCGCGCTTGCTTGTTATGCCCTCTTGATTTTCAATCCTTATACGATACGATTTTTTTCATTGGCAAGGGGCTATGGTATGGCAATGGCATTTCAAGCTTGGTTGCTGTACTACCTTATTATTATTTTAAAAAATGAAAAACCCGTACAAGCATGGTATAAAATCTGTCTCCTTTGTGCGTTAATCTTACTTGCCAACCTATCATACTTATATACCGTTTTTGGCGTTTTCGGATTATTTTTATTACAAATGATCACTCGTCAAAAAAACTACCAATGGAATACTAATATAAGGAAAATCATCACCTTATTTATCCTGATAATCGTATCAGCGTCAGGGGCTTTGATGATTTGCAGATACGCAGGCGATTTATGGTTTGGTGGTCAGAATTTTGTTGCCTCTATTTTCGGCTCATTTTGGCATCATTACACTTATTACGGCACTGATATACAGGCACTCAGACCTATACTCAGTATGCTCACACTTGTACTTATCGGCATAAGTTCGGGCTATTTCATATATCATTTTTGGAGAACAAAACGCTTTACGACAGGTGCAATTCTTACCGTAATTGTATTAGCCATTTTCGGATTAAATATTTTCTTTCACTATGCTTTTGATACGCCCTATCTTTTAAAAAGAACAACTTTGCAGTGGTGGACTCCGGTTATCGTATTGACATTTTTTTGTATTGAAAATTTAAAATTATTTTCAAAATTTTTAATAAAATTAAACCTCAATCAACAACAAATTTTTTCAGCTTTTTTCAGTCTTACCTTTAGCTTTTTTATAATGCTTCATTTTAGCTATCAATACTACGCCAATTACGAAAATAGAATTGAAAGACATCGGTATGATGTGCAGATATACGACGATTTATACTATAAAAAAGCAAATAATGTGGGTATGAGCCGCCATTTTTGTACACCGCTGAAAAACTATTATCAATTCATTGAACCGCGCTATTTGCAATTAAGTTTTGATTTCATTTATGAAATAAGATTAGCGGATTGTAACAACGAAAAGGTATGGAGTAAAGTCGCTTTGTATGATTATCTTGTCATTTCCGAACCTCAAACAATCACTTGTATGAAGCAACGAAATATCAATTTTGAAATTATTAAAACCTACGGCAAGCACCATATAATTCACTTGTTGGGCAAATAATAGACTTGTTTAACAATAAAACATTTGGTTATCAGTAATTTAGTGATTGATAATTATTTTAATTTATTTAATTGAAATTAAAAATATTTTTTATTTGTAATTTTAAATATTTGTATAATTTTTTTTTGAATAAATTATAAAATAAAATTTAATTCATAATAATTTATTTTTATTCATTAAAATTAATCTAAATCGTTGATTATCAAAGTCAAACAAGTCTAATTTTACAAAAAAAATCCATATACTCATCCACTGTACAAAATGAGCGAATCACAAAATATAGAATGGAAAAGTAGTTGGCACGACGACTACCTAAAGTGGATTTGCGGCTTTGCGAATGCACAAGGCGGTAAGATTTACGTAGGCAAAAATGATGTCGGTGAAGTCATTGATTTGTCAGATGCCGAAGCATTGATGACTGCTATTCCCCACAAAATCAGAGACTTACTCGGCATGGTCTGCGAGGTCAATTTACTGACAGAAAACGACAAGCGATATATCGAAATTGTCATTCAATCATACTCCGTACCTGTCTCATTACGAGGGCGTTATTATTACAGGTCGGGCAGTACCAAAATGGAATTGATAGGAAATACACTCACTGAATTTTTGCTAAAAAAATCCGGCAAAACATGGGATGACGTGATAGAACCACGCAGTTCGATAACCGATATAGACCTGCGTAGTTTGCGGATATTTTTGGAAGATGCCGAAAAAAGCGGACGCATTCCTGATGTGGCAGGATTGACCGACGAACAGATTCTCGACAAACTCCGCCTTACCGAAAACGGTCAACTCAAACGTGCCGCTATCATACTTTTCGGCAAAGATCCCAACCGTTTTTATCCAAATATACAAGTCAAAATCGGGCGTTTTGGTAATGACGATGCCGACCTGCGTTTTGGTGAAGTCGAGGAAGGTAATTTGATACAACTTCTTCGTGCGGTACCTGCCCAACTCAACCACAAATTTCTCATTCGTCCGATTACTTTTGAAGGTATGCAGCGTATCGAAAATAGTCTCTACCCTTTGGCTGCCCTCCGCGAAATGCTCCTTAATGCACTTGTACATCGTACATACATGGGCGCGATGGTGCAGATGCGAGTATATGACGACAAACTTCATATCTGGAATGAGGGCATGCTTCCACCCGGCATAGATGCTGAGGCACTCAAAAGTCACCACGTCTCACGCCCGCGCAATCCGCTCATTGCCGATGTTTGTTTCAAAGGCGGCTACATTGACTTGTGGGGCAGAGGTACACTCAAAATCATCAACACCTGTACTGCCGCCGGACTCCCCGAACCGACTATCAGCGAACTCAACGGCGGTGTATTGGTTACTCTTTTTATTGATAAATATACGCCCGAATTGCTCAAAAAAATCGGTCTGAATAATAGACAAATTAAGGCAGTAGCTTACGCAAAAGAACATGGGGCAATTACAAATTCACAGTATCAGGAATTGAATGAGGTAAGCCGAGCAACTGCAATGAGAGAACTGTTAAATATCGTTGAGTTAGAAATACTAAAGCACTCCAAACACAAAGGAAGAGGAGGGAGTTACACAATATAATAATTGCATCAATTGCATCATAATTGCATCATAATTGCATCAACTGCATCATAATTCGATCATAACCAAATATTGTTCTGAAAATAAAATAATTGACTCATAATTGGCTCAAAAAAACTGCGTCATCCACCCAATCTGCAAAAATCCACATTCCATTTCACGCCAACCCCGTCCACCTTCTACCATAAAAATGAACGTCTTAATTTACTCCACCTATTCCGTCGGACCTCGTCTTTTCGAGACTCAATTAGAGTTGATGAAAGATGAAATGGACGAAGGTAATACATTACATGTACTCAAATGCGGACGTGTCTTGGAGACCTGTATGTTCAACAGGCGAAACAGACTCATCAAATGCGCCAAATGCCAATCCCGTGCCTATAATGGTCTATCCAAAATCGGCGTATCAAAGGAAAATATCCACGATTTACAACATTTCGATGAGGCATACAAGACCCCAATTCCGCATTTTTCTAAGTTGGAGGAATTGCTTGATTATGAATTTGAAGGGATAAAGATCGGACGCGGTGTAGCGAGTTCGATGATTACGCAGACGCGCGATTTTGAATTGAATAGTGAAAAATACGGCGCACGAATTGAGACAAATATCCGAATGGCGGTGAATGTTTATTTAAATTTTAAATATTATTTAGAAAAATTAAACATAGAAAAAATCATCACATTCAATGGGCGATTTGCAGAGCAGCGTCCTGTCGTGGAGATTGCCGAGCAAATGGCTGTTCCATACATCGTGCATGAGCGCGGCGGCACATTATCGAAATATATTTTATACCAAAATTCGACCCCATTTGATTTTGAATATAATTATCGGGAAATCAACAGATATTGGGAAGAAGCCGACCCCGAATATCGCCAAACAAAAGCCGACGAATGGTACATGCAACGGCGCAAAGGCATCCCACAAAATTGGTACGTCTATATCAATGACCAAGAAAAAAATGCCCTGCCCAAAGGCTTCGACCCCGCGAAACGCAACATCGTCATTTTCAATACTTCCGAAGACGAATGTAAAGCCCTCGAAGGTTGGGAAAATCCGTATTTTGAAGACCAAAACGCAGGTATCGCCTACCTCGCCGAGCAATTTGCTGATGAACCAAATGTGCATTTTTACCTCCGCGTACATCCCAATCTCGGTACGGTGGACAACTCGCAAGTACGCGGAATTGCAGCCTTGAATTATTCAAATTTGACGGTGCTTCCGCCACAAAGTGAGGTCGATTCGTATGCCTTGATGGATACTTGTGCGGTCACGATTACCTTTGGTTCGACGATGGGCATTGAGGCAACTTATTGGGAAAAACCCTCGATTCTTGCCGGGCAATCGACCTATAAAACGCTCGGCAGTGTCTATATTCCCGATTCGGCAGCACATCTGATTGAAATGATAAAAACCCTCAATGAACCGATGCCCAAACTCGGCGCATTACAATATTCATTTTGGAATGCTGTGAAAGGCATTGACTTTAAATATTACGAACCTGTCAGTGTGAATAATGGTAAATTCATGGGCGAATTTCTCGGTTACGAGCGTCATTTAGATGAATATTTACAAGAAAAAGAAAACGCTAATAAGGGATTGAAAGGGAAAATTTCGCGTGGTGTCAAACAGGTTTTTGGTATAGAAAAACGTAGGCAAGAAAGTGGTTTTTATGAGAAAAAATATGAGGAATTGTACAGGAAAGCGAAGGAAGATTATGTATGAGGTGCTTTGCAATTGTGTTTGTTTTTTTGTAAATTTGAATTGATTGAAAAGAGAAATACGATTAATTAAAACTTGATTATGACCACGCTAAAATATTCGCAAGTCTTGGACTTTATACTGAAAACACTCTATGATGTCAATTTGCAAGAGCCGAACCGTTATTTGAGTTTACCCTCAATAGTAAAGGAAATTGGTTATCATTCTTCTTTTAGTGAAATAGGCGATATTGCAGATTATCTTGAAACAAGGGGCTTTGTAAGAAGGAGTAATATGTTAGGAGATATTGTTATTCAAATTACTCCAACGGGTAAATTACACATTGAGACACTGGACGAAAACTTTAATGAAATTTACCATTCATATTTAAATAAAAACAATGGAAGTGGTCAGTATGCTATGGAAGCCGATAAACTCATTCCACAAGAAAATCCCAAAGCAAAAGTCATTTCATTAGTAAATAATATTCAATCGGAAATTATTAAAAAAGAAGGAAATACGACTGATTTTGAAAAAGATTTGGAAATTGTAAAAACGGAACTTTCTAAAGCAAATCCTGATTTTAGAATTATAGAAATCAAATTGAACGATACCTTACAACCCACTCATTCGCTCGAAAAAATGACCGAACTAAGAAACTACATCGCCCACGCACAATAACTGAAAATGACATTAAATTTAGACAATAGAAAACAGCAACTCATCCAACGAATTGCCCAAATCAAAGAGGAAAAACACCTTTTGATGTTGGAGCGATATATGACTGATATTGAGCAAGAAAGTATTGATTTGGAAGCTATTTTTAAACCTGCGAAAAAGACCATTACAGTCGAAGAACTCATTGAAGAACAAAATTATAAAGGTATTGACAAAGCAAAAATGGATAGACTAATTGAAGAAATGGATATGCAAGAACCTTTGGAAGATTTACTGAAAATGTTATAAACATCAATCCCAACCAACAAATCTAACTCCAATTTTTCCTACTACAACACCACGACACATCAACACATCAACACGCTTACATGCAAGCAAATTTTAAGATACTCGACACGACCATTCGTGACGGCAGTTACGCCATTAATTTCAACTTTACGGCGAGCGATACCGCGATAATTTCTAAGAAATTGGAAGAAGCGGGGATTCCCTATATCGAAATTGGTCATGGCGTAGGTTTCAATGGCAGCGAAAGGCACGGCAAGGCACTCGAAACCGACGAAGCCTACCTCAAAGCCACCGCCGAAGTCCTCACGACCTCAAAATTCGGGATGTTTTGCATACCGGGCATTGCGCGATTGAGCGATATTGATATGGCGGCGGAATATGGAATGGGCTTCGTGCGTGTCGGTACGAATGTGACGGAAGCCGAACTGTCAAAACCCTTTATCGAAAAGGCAAAAAGCAAGGGCATGTTGGTCGCCGCCAATTTTATGAAATCCTATGGCTTATCGCCAAAGGAATTTGCTCAAAAGGTCAAACTCTCCGAATCTTATGGCGCAGATACGGTGTATGTTGTTGATTCTGCGGGTGGTATGTTTCCCAAAGATGTTCGTGCTTACTACGAAGCCATCCGCGAAGTGACGGATATTTCGCTCGGTTTTCATGGTCACAACAACCTGATGCTCGGTAATGCCAACACGCTCGAAGCCGTAGAATGTGGTTATAATATCGTAGATACTTCGCTGCAAGGCATGGGAAGAAGTGCGGGAAATGCCTGTACAGAAACCCTCGTCGCGGCACTCATCAAACTGGGTTACGACCTCAACTACGACTACCGTGCCTTGCTCGACATCGGACAGACTTACATCATGCCACTCTACAGTAGCAACGGGCGACACCCACTCGACATCACCGCCGGATTCGCTGATTTTCATACGAGTTATATGCGGATGATTCACAAATACTCGTCGAAATACTCTGTTGACCCCGTCCTGTTGATGCAGGAAATCACCAAAATTGACAAGGTGAGTGTCAAGGAAAGTGATTTGGATAAATTGGCAAGCGAACTCGAAAAAGAAGAGAATTTGTATATCGGAAAATTTAATTTTAGTCGCTATTTCGGGGAAGAACAAAATTGAAAAATTTTAAAAATGCTCTAAAGACAAAGACACATAATTCACGTTGATTTTGTCTTTAAATTAAAAATAATATTTATATTTATTTAATAATATTAAAATTTATTAATTGTAAATTAAGCGAAAACATCGTCACAAATCCACCCTTTTCAAGCCAAATGACAAGAAGTAAATAGATTTTTGCGACTGGGTTTTGGTTTCTTTCCGTACCGACATTGCAAAAAATACCGAGATAGCCATGACCGCCGCAGTGCTTAAAAAAGATGGCACATTTGATTTTCCTAAGCGCGACGTACTACCGATAGGCGTGGCTGATGCCGTCTATATCGTCGTAGAACATCGCAATCATATTGGTATTATGAGCCCCAATCCGATTGAGATAAACAACGGTGTTTTGGCTTACGATTTTACACTCAATGACAGCTACCGAGATGCAACGGGTTTTGGTCAAAAACAACTACCCACAGGTGAATGGGTGATGTTTACAGGAGATGCGAGTCAATTAGATATGCCAAGTTTTGATATTAACGGGGCAGATAAAGCAATTTGGGTGCTTAATAATGGTATTTTTGATTATTATTCATCACCGGATTTCGATTTGAATGGAGATGTCAACGGGCAGGATAAATCATTATGGGATAGCAATAATGGTATCTCTTCGCGAGTTCCGAAATAACCGTACAGGCGACTTCAGTCGCCATGTTGAAAATAAAATAATTTGTAAACATTCGCCATGTTGAAAATAAAATAATTTGTAAACATTTCATTTATAATAAATTATAAATGGACACACACGCACATGGCGATTGAAATTGCCTGTACAGAATATGAAAAGCATCATTACGATAGCATTTTTAATCATTGCCAATGCAGCATCCGCACACGATATTGCATTAGCGATGTACAGTATTTCGCAAGAAAAAAACACCCTCAAAATCACCATTGAAATAGATAAAGAGGATTTGGAAAATGTTATTGATATAGAAAAAATATCTATCAAAAAATACCTTAAAAACAATATGATTTGGACGATAAATAACAAACAAAAATCATTTAAAATCAATAAAATACAATCTAAAGACGAATTATATCACATCGAATGTATCGTCAAAAAAATTCCAAAAAACATCAAAAATATCCACGTCAAAAATACCATTCTCATTGATACCGTAGAGCAACATTCTAATGTATTGAATTTTGAGCTGAATGGTTCAGAACGTACTTTTAGATTGCATAAAGAAAGGGTGGAGACGGTTGTGGAATATCTGTAATTTGGATAGTGTTCGACAAAAATAGGGTACACTCGTCAGACGAATATTTTATAGAAAAACCAGCGTTTGGCTTCTTAAATATCCGGTTTTAGCAAAGGGCTTCGTCAGACGAGTATCGCTTTTAGACGCACCCTATTTTTCTCGA
>CALIZI010000208.1 GCA_938028705.1 uncultured Saprospiraceae bacterium
TAAAACTCGTCTGACATTTTCAAAATTCACCGATGATGTCATATTTTTCCAGCAATGTTTAAATGTCTGACGAGTTTTAGCCCAAATTCGGAAAAAATATCCCATGTTAAACACAAACATATTTTTATTTTTAAAACATGAAATTTTCAAGTTATTAATGAAATTAAATTTTAATTTATATTTAATTAAAAATAAATTATTTGCAAAAAATAAAAATAAATAAACTATTCACGTTTGATTTGTAATTTTTAATTTGGCGAACACATTGATGTTAAGTGATAAAATTGAAAAGTCGTTCCGATTGATTTTGGAACGGCTTTTTATTGGAAATAAACCATCAATCAAAAGGCGTATAGCGACAGCACTCTTTGTAACTAATGACCAACCCTTCACATCCTTATCCGCATAGCGGCGACACCATTAAACCCAACGAACTAAGGGTGTCGGTACTATGCACTTATAAAATTATTCGCAACCGATTTGTGACACACTCAAATAATTTTATAATTATTAAAAAATAATACAAATAAAATTTAATTTATAAAAATATAACTTTCAATTATAATATTTTTTATAAAAAAGCCATTATAAATTCGTAAAAAAATTAGTGCATTCGCGGCTAGCATAACTTTTCTCATGTAGAGTATATTTTTATTTTAAAATTAAAATACTGTTAATGTATTATGTATTGGAAAATGAAATAGGATTTTATGTGTATATTTGAAAAATATGAAATAGAAAAAATATACAATAATGAAATACGGATACACCATTTTTTATGTGGATAATGTCGAAAAAACCATAGAATTTTACGAAAAAGCATTTGGGTTTCATCGCAAGTTCATAACGCCTGAAAATGACTATGGCGAATTAATATCCGGTGAAACGACCATTGCTTTTGCTTCAATCGAACTGGGAAATACAAATTTCAAAAAGGGATTTGAAAAAATCAAAAATAACGAAAAGCCGATAGGAATGGAATTAGCTTTTGTTACAGAAACAATCGAAAAGGACTTCCAAAAAGCGATAGAAGCCGGAGCAATCGAATTCGAGGAAATTAAGGAAAAACCTTGGGGACAAAAAGTTGGATATGTCAGAGATATTAATGGAATTCTGATTGAGATTTGTACTCCAATAAAAAACTAGAGAGGATATCGGGTTCCAAGTATAATAAAGCAACTGCAAGCCTTTTTGAATGATGATTTTAGCGTGATCAAAGCTGCATTAAGACCGAATGGATTGTACAAAAATATCAAAAATGAGTAAACGAATCGCCCTCATCGTCGGTCATCCCGACAAAGAAAGTTACAATTTTGCGTTGGCAAATGCGTACAAAATCGGTGCAGAAAAATCAGGTGCGGAAGTGCGGGAGATTGTCATACAGGATTTGAATTTTAATCCCAATCTGCAATTTGGTTACAGAAAACGCACCGAACTCGAACCGGATTTAATCGCAAGTCAGGAAACCTTAAAATGGGCGGAACATATCGTTTGGGTCTATCCGGTTTGGTGGGGGTCGGTGCCTGCGATAATGAAAGGATTTTTGGATAGAGTATTGCTGCCCGGATTTGCCTTCAAAAAAAGAGAAGGCTCGGTGTGGTGGGACAAATATTTCACCGGAAAAACCTCAAGGCTAATTTGCACCATGGATCAACCAACTTGGTTTTACAGACTCATCAATGGAGCGCCGAGCCACAAAGCCATGAAAAAATTAACCATGAATTTCATTGGAGTCAAATCAGTCAAAATAACCGCTATCGGACCTATCAGATTGTCAAAAGATAAATTTAGAAAAAATTGCTTGAAAAAAATCGAACGACTTGGCGAGAAAAATAAATAAAAACATACTATGACAGTACAAAAACCACTTATGATTTTAGTTGCCGGACCATACCGTTCAGGCACCAACGATGACCCAACACTTATTCAAAAAAACGTAGATGCCATGAACGATATGGCATTGACCCTCTACAAAAAAGGACACCTTCCTGTATTGGGAGAATGGTTTGCATTGCCCTTGATAGAAACTGCCGGTTCAAAAGAAATGGGAGATGCGATATGGAACGAGTTATTTCATCCCGTTGCGATTCGCTTAATCAGCAAATGTGATATTGTGTTCCGAATCGGTGGTCCGTCCAATGGTGCAGATGAAATGGTGAGAATCGGAAAAGAAAAAGGAAAGCAAATTATTTATAATATCGAAGAAATAGAATGAATACTTAATTCGTGGTAAAAAATATCCAAATGGCAAAAGCATTAAAATCCGTCAGATACGATGTCGATTTATCAAGAAAATATTCCGGCAAAGAAATGCACCAAATCATAGAAGACGTTTCAAAAAAACTGGATGTTTACATTTCTCATATCGGCTCATATTCTCGCAAAAAATACCCCAATTCTATTCATTGGCATTTCAAAGAACATCCAAAAGAAATCGGTTGTTTGGATGCTACCTTTTGGGAAGAAGGCAATGAATTTTGGATTGTTGCCCGCAATTACGAACCTCAATGGGTAAAGGATAAAGCAAAACAAATGCAATTGAGATTAAGTAAAATATTATAAATGAGAATATTCAAAAAACTGTGTTGTGCAGAGAATACAGAGTTCTGATAAGCAATTCTCCGCGACCTCTGCGAGTTTTGCGTAACACAATTTGACATTCATTAATAAAACAAAAAATTATGTTAAAAATTATCAAAAGAGTTACGCTGAGTTTGTTGTCCATTTTGGGCATTAGCTTATTGATTTGGACGGTATTTTTATTAAACCCGAATCTGTCGTATGCCAATGAAACTGAATTTGACAATGTAACGGTTTTTCATAATCAAAACTTAGAGGAGCAAACCGAAACAGTCATTGAGAACGCTCTGCAAATTATCAAGCAATCGGCATTATTTGACGAAGAGGTGTCTATCCAATTGTGTCTGAATGACGATAAGGTGTATCCCAATCTTCATCCATTCGTCGGGCATCCTTTAGCCTATGCCATTTTCAATAAAACCATTATCAAAAACTGCACACCCAAATTCGATGAAAACCTTGCCGAAGCTCAATGGGCAATAAATGACAACGAGTTGAGGAAGTTCGATTTGACTTATCTCTTGGCACACGAGTTCACGCACAATTTATAGTTTCGTACAAATTTCAATTACGTTGTCAAAACCACTTTGGGAAAAATCAATTGGAAACTTGAAGGCTATGCTGAATATATCGCAAGGGAATTTAAAAATGACGGAAAATTATCAGACAAGATTCAGAGATATTTGGCGGAAGAAAATAAAGAACATATCGGCATACCCGTATTTGAAATCGAAGACGGCACAAAACAATCACTTGCTTACTACAAATACGCTTTGGTGACTCAATATTTGATGCAAGAAAAACAATTGAACTTCCACCAAATTTGTGAACTCGATAAATATTTGGATAAAATATATACAGAAATGATTGAGTGGAGTAAAAATAAATATTACTCAGAATGAAATATGTTCACACAAATATAATCAGCAACGATTGGGAAAAATTGGTGGAGTTTTACATCAAAACATTTGAATGTACAATGGTACCGCCAATCAGAAATCAGTCTGGCGAGTGGCTCTCCAGAGGAACGGGCGTTAAAAATGCACAATTGCAAGGGGCGCATTTACTGCTGCCGGGTCATGGTACTGACGGACCTACTTTAGAAATATATCAGTACAGCGAAATCGAACACCAAGAAATCATAAATCCGAATACAAGAGGGTTTGGTCATATCGCTTTTGAAGTGGAAGATGTAGAAAAAACATTGCATACATTGGAAACCAATGGAGGAAGTAGGTCGGGAGAAGTCACCACGAAAATCATTGAGCATGTAGGCGAAATAACTTTTGTATATGCAAGAGACCCAGAAGGCAATCTGATTGAATTGCAACATTGGAAAAAAGATTAAACTAAAATATCATGGCAGAAACAAAATTTGGAACTTTCGACGACCTCTTGCAAATGACACCCGAAAACCTCCGTCCGATAGTCTCGAAATTAAAAAAAGTTATTCTGGAGATAGACTCGGATGCCTGCGAAGTCGTCCGCTTGGGCGATAGGGCAGCAACTTACGGCGTAGGACCCAAGAAAATGAAAGAAGGTTACGCATACATTCTCCCGCATAAATCTTGGGTCAACTTGGGTTTCTATCAAGGCGCATTGCTTGATGATAAGCATGGACTTTTGGAAGGAACAGGCAAAAAACTAAGGCACATTAAAATTCATTCTACGGAACAAGCTACCGATAGTAGAATTAAAGAACTGATAAAAATTGCCTTTATCGAACGTAAAAATGAACTTGGAAAATAAGCAACACTATGAAAGCAATTATCTATACAAAATACGGCGCACCCGAAGTCCTTAACTTGACGGAATACGAAAAACCCGTTCCCAAAGACAACGAAATGCTCATCAAAATTCATGCGGCATCCGTCACTTCCGGTGATGTAAGGCTGCGTGCTTCGGATTTCCCGCCTTTGTTTTGGCTACCTGCGCGACTGATTTTCGGATTGTTCAAACCCAAGAAAAAGATACTTGGTCATGAGTTGGCGGGTGTGGTCGAAGCCATAGGAAAAGACATCACAAAATTCAAAGTTGGCGATGAGGTCTTTGGCACGACTACGATGCTCAAAGGCGGTTCGTATGCCGAATACGTCTGTCTGCCGCAGGAGTGGAAACAAGGTGTCGTAGCTCTGAAACCCACCAATCTCAACTTCAAAGAGTCGGCTGTCTTGCCCATTGGCGCGATGACCGCCTTGTTTTTATTGGAAAAAGCAAAGATTCAGCAAGGGCAAAAAGTTTTGGTATATGGTGCTTCGGGCAGCGTTGGTACTTATGCCGTTCAATTGGCGGCTCATTTTGGTGCTTCCGTAACGGGCGTGTGCAGCACCTCCAATCTTGATATGGCTAAATCCATTGGTGCTGACAGCGTGATTGATTATACCCAACAGGATTATTCCTTGCTGGATAATGACTTTGACATCGTATTTGATGCTGTCGGAAAAACCAGCAAATCAAAGGCGAAAAAAATCTTGAAAAAAGACGGGGTTTTTATTTCTATCAGCACGATGACCGCCGAAAAAGATGAACACCTTTTAACGATAAAAGACTTGGCAGAAAAAGGAGTATTAAAACCGGTGATTGACCGATATTGTGCGCTTGAGGATATGGTGGAAGCGCATAGATATGTGGATTCAGGACGTAAGAAAGGGAATCTTGTCATTGAGATAAATAAATGATGAAAAAACATAATAATGAAATACGGAAAATACGAATACGAAAGAACATATTTATTAAAAAATAATATTTTTAGAAATAAAGAAATAACGAATACCAAAAAGATAAAAGACAAATATATCAACGATACAAGATTACGATTAAGAGTAGTCGAACAAAACGATGAAACAACATATAAGCTCACCCAAAAACAAAAATTAAACCCACCCAAACGAGGTATCTTAAAAATAAATACGATTTATTTGACAAAAGCTGAATTTGATAAATTGAATGTGCTTGAAGGATGCGAGATAGAAAAAGAAAGACAAATTCTACAAATCGGAGGAATAAGAATAGGAGTGGACAGAATAACAATCAATGAAAAAACGCTGTTCATTGCAGAAGTTGAATTTGAGACGGAAACAGAAATGAATAATTTTTCAATGCCGCTCAATTATCAACAAGAGGTAACAGGCATACAGAAATATAACGGGTATGAATTAGCAAAAGCATATTCGAAGTATAAAAATATCAATGAAAAAATATAGACATAACGGAGCTATTGGAGCCTTGTTGGATGAATACGAAAAGTCCATACAAGAACTCAAAGTCGTCATAAATGGTATATCAGGTGATGATTTGGTTGAAATAGTAGATGCCAAAACGAAAGATGAAGATTGCAAATCTATCCAAACCATTCTCACCCATATTGTTCGGGCAGGATATACCTATGCTATTGAGGTGAGAAAATGGCTGGGCGAAGAAATAGAATATACCAACATAGCATTGCTGGATTCAATCGACGAATATAATCTGGTACTTGATAAGATGTTTGCATACAATGAAAAGCTTTTTGAAGACTACCCCGCTATAAAATTAGAGGAAAACGAAACAAATAAAAAAATATTGGTAAAATGGGGGCAATATTACGACGTAGAACAATTGTATGAACATGCTATTGTGCATATTTTAAGACATAGAAGGCAAATTGAAAGATTTATACTTAAACTAAATCGTAAAAAAACCAACGGAGACACAAATTATTGATAATCAGTAATTTTAAAACGAATTAAGTAGTGCGACAAAAATATTGAACCACTAAGTACACAAAAAACACGAAGGTCGAATTAACACAAAGGTCACTAAATAATTTTCTAACATATTGGTTATGAGGTTTTTGTGTTCTTTTTCGTTAGTTCGATTTAGTG
>CALIZI010000209.1 GCA_938028705.1 uncultured Saprospiraceae bacterium
CCTCCTAAGCTCCGTAGGAGCGGCACTGTTTGTACATTTAACGGTGTCGGTGCTACGCACCTTGATAAGTTTTGCTTGGTTTTTTGCTACAAACAGGGTCGATGCTAACGCATCTTGAACGACATAAAGCGAAATTCCACCGCTTACTATTTTAATCGCACAGGTTGGCTAAAGTCGTCGGTACGGTATTCGCGGTCAGCCTGTTGACCACAACCTTCGACTGTCCGCATATTTAGCAAGTGGCTAAGGCACTGACTAAAGTACCTGACCCCGATAGTTATGCGGGGATAATGACCGGACTTTGTATCAATTGATTTGAAATACTGAAAAGGATAGCTTGGAAGGACACCAAGCAAAAGCGTTTTTTAAAAAATAAAAAAAACCTCGTTAGTTCGAAAAAACGTCAGCACATAAGTAGGTCAACATATCATTCCTTTACCTTCTTCGCCCTCCAATTAAAATTAATGGTTTCTAAGAGCGTCATACCAATTTCGCTGATACTTTTTTTGGAATTACCAAGTACGACGACTGCGGTGTGGGTATCCGGCACAAAGGAAATATAAGCATTATAACCATTTGTAATGCCGCTGTGGAGATAGATGTTCGGGAAGCGTTTGCGGGTGCGAAGGATATGCCAACCTTTGCCGATATGAACATCGTAGCGATTGGTGAGAAATTGTTTTTCAAGATTTGGACGAAGGATATTTTCGAGGTCTTGATGATGGTCTCCGAGGTGCATGGAAAGGAATTTGAGGAGGTCATTGACCGTAGATTTGAGACCAAAAGTGCCTTCGTGCGAGCTAAATTGCCATGCCGAAACTGCATTGACGAGTGAGTAACCTTGTGCTAATCGTGTTTGTTGGTCATTATCTAAAATAACTCGTGTATCATTCATTTTCAAGGTATTAAATAAATTATTTTGTAATAATTTATCGTAACTTTCTCCGCTATATATTTCGAGAATTTCGGTCAATAATCCGTAGCCGCAATGTGAGTAGGTGTAGGTCTCGCCTGTGGGTTTGGTGAGGATATAATCTTGCAGAAATTCGAGCAAATCTTCATTTGTATAATGTGCGTAAGGTTGGTCGGCATCCTGTTCGCGGCTACCGAGATTGTGTGGCAGACGTGGAAAACCTGAACTGTGTGTTGCCAAATCGTACAGGGTAACAGGCTGTTGGAGTTGTGGAAAAAATTGACCAATGGTGTCCTGATAACTGATTTGCGCTTTGTGTTCCAAGAGGGTCAAAAGACTTGCCGTAAATACTTTTGTGACAGAACCTATTTCGTAAATTGTATTAGCGTCGGGTGTGATGCCATTGCCTTTTTTAGTTTCACCAAAACCATATATATAAGTCGAATCTTTATCAATGATGCCAATCACCAAGCCCGGCGTTTCTTCAAAATTAACTCCTCTTTTGACGACATTGTGAACGAGCTTATCCAGCGATTTATTTTGTGCCAAGACGAGGGTAGGGGAGAGGCAAGATAAAAAAAGCAAATAGTAAATTGACTTCATTATTGATTGAGTTTGAAAAAAAATCTATCGTACAGGCGACTTCAGTCGCCATGTGGTTACAAATTTTCTATCGTACAGGCGACTTCAGTCGCCATGTGGTTACAAATTTTTATTTATAAAAATTTGTAACCATTGAATTTATGTATTTTTATTATTGCAACATGGCGATTGAAATCGCCTGTACGAGTTTGCCGTCAGCTCGTTTAGTTGCCGATACAAAATAATAACGCAAAAAAGACATCAATGGTACTTTTGTTACTAAGACAATTTACTTTTTAAGGAACTTTTTAATAGGCTTCCGACTTGCGCCACGTATTGTATAGGGTTTTACAAAAAGTAAGGTGCAAGCCGGAAGTATCTTGTTTTAATTCAAGGAGTATTTAGGTGTTTTAGGGGTCAATTGATAGTCAAAGGTATTGCGAAAACGATAATTTCTGAATACGCCGTTGCAGGTATAACCCCAATTGGGAGAACGCTTGGAAATCACGTCCATAATGTGCGAAACATCTGCCTGATAAGCGATGTATCCCGAATCGCGTAAGACCTTTTTGACTTCGAGGGTCGTGGTTTCGAGGTTGGTCAGCATGAGGTATTCCGCTGCTTGGCGGACAGCGTGGATGTCGATGTGACGATACGCTTTTTTTAATGTGTTTGGCATAAGATTTTATTTAAAACAGTGAACGATAGACGATAGACGGTGAACGACAAACGGTTGACGACAAACGACTTAGTTAGATGAATGTTTCCTGCGTTTGTTCCGTTTGCCATCCACCGTTTACCGTTAAGAAATTTCAATTAAATATCTGATGGTGGATTGTGCCTGATTATAGACAATGTATTCGTTATTAATAAGGTCTGCGCCGCCTTCGGCGAATAATGAATCATAATTTTTACCGCGTTTTTTTAGGTTTTTTTCATTGAGTTCGTAACACCATGAGCCGTGATCTTTGATTTTGAGTTGCTTGCCTACGTGTACATCGTATAGCGCGAGAAAGGCTTTTTTTGACGTACCGCCCGTCCAATATGCGCCCCAATGTGAGGTATAATTTAGCGATTTTTTAAATTTATCTGCAAAGTATAATCCGTAACCGAACATCTTACCGGTAATCACTGCATTGGCAGGTCGAAGCACCAAGCCCGATGTCATAATAGACATCCAGTTTTCGTTGCGGCTACCATGCCAGAATAGTTCTGTTTTTTTGTTTTTAGTTGTCTCCAGATGTTTGTCAAAATCTTGTTGGGTTTTAAGATTAATGACCTTGTAGGCACGTTTGAATTTATCTTTATCTGCACCCATTTTACGCTTAATCATCTTCGTAAGTTCCTTACTATCAACAGGTTCTATCTGAATACCCATAGCTTCCAATAAGGTCATTTTCTCTTGTGGTGTATCGGTTTTTGCATCTTCTTTTTGTTGTTCGTTGATGTCCACCTGCCCGCGCATTACGTCGAGTGTATCTTGCTCTTTGGCGAGCATATCGCGTATGGCTTCATAGTCTTTTTCGGTCTTTGGTTTGCTGATTAAATGGTCTTTGACATGCGACATACGACGCGGAATGACTTGGTATAATTCCAGTAATTTGTCATTAAAATACTTCGTTCTCATGCCTTTTTTGACCCGCGCCACAAGGCTGTCGAGTACCGCTTGTGCTTCGGCTACTTGTTGGCGGGTCACATCTTCGGCAGAGACCATATAATTGTGCCGGATAGATTTACGGGCGCAACGCATCAACTCTTGTATCAAAGCCTCCACCGTAGCATCATCTATCGCAAGGTGTTTAGTTGCCTCTTCTTCCACAACATTTGCAAAAAGTCGTGTTTGGTCCTTATATCCCTTACGGATTTTTTCCTTGTATTTGCTATTCCACTCACCTATACTATAGGTGTTCTGTGTACCTGCGCTACCCACGCGACCATACGTGACAGTAAATGTGCCGTCCGTATTTTCACGCATATCATAAAATTTATTATTATTTGCCGATGTCACCATAATTAATTTGGCGATGCGTCGGGTTTCGATACTTTCTTCTTTTGCAGGTTTGGGTTTAGATGCAGAGACTGACGACTGTTTTTTAATCGTTTTTTGAACTGCGATTTTTGGTGCAGTTTGTAATACTTGTGTAGGTGTGGTGCCACTAAAAACTTGCTGAATGAAACTTAACATAGTGTAAAAATTTTGAGTGTGTCAATAATTTGCTATTAATTATGACGCTAAATTAGTGACACTTTTTCATTCCTGCAAGTTTTTCACAAAAAAAATTATCAAAAAAGTGAAAATAATTAAAAATGTAACTTTTTTGATTATTTTTTTTTGTAAAAAAATATTTATGTACATAATGACTCCCTGATTACCTGTTCACCTAATTAACTGATTCGCTCATCTGTATTAAAAGGTGAAAAGTACAAAATGTGGAAACATCATTACAATGTAAAATTATTTATTTTAAAATAACTTTATTTATAAATTAATGTAAATTAGTTTTTTATGAAAAATATTCACATTATACACTTTTACATTTTACATTTATTATTTTACATTTTACATTACAATAACGATTTTCATCTTATAGTACAGATGAGCGAACTGATTAACTATTATCCATATACGCTCAATTCTTTCTAAATGATTTTTGGATAATACTTCGCATCGTGGCAGTGAAGGCATTGAATGGACTGAGTGTCAATTTCGGTTCCTTTCCTTCGCCCAATCTTTTAAGCTGTTGTTCGTACCAACCCAATTCCAATAAGCCACGCTCGTCCACAAATTTGATACCTGTTTTGGGAACGGTCAACTCAACTTTTTCCAATGTGCCATTGAGCATTTCCTTTGGGAAATTGGGATAGAGGATGAAAGGTCGCGCCAAGCCCACCAAGTCGAGTGCGCCTTCGGCGAGGGTGTATTCCATAGCGGCTGCTGTGCGAAAACCACCTGTTACCATGAGCGGCGTGTCGGTGACTTTTCGGGCTTTTGGGTGTATTCGATGAAGTAGGCTTCGCGCTCGCGGGTGCTTTGCTTGGAAAACATCATGGCGGGTGCTTCATACGTTCCACCCGAAATTTCAATCATATCAATGCCTTCTTCCGAAAGCATTTTGATGACCTGTACCGATTCTTCTTCCGTAAAGCCACCACGCTGAAAATCGGCTGAATTTATCTTGATGCTGATGGGGTAATCTGCGCCGAGTTTCGCTCTCATTTTCCGATAAATTTCCAACACAAAACGCGCTCTGTTTTCCAATGAACCGCCCCATTTATCTGTACGAATATTCATACGAGGCGACAAGAATTGACTGACCAAATATCCATGTGCGCCATGTATTTGCACGCCCGGAAATCCGGCTTCTTTGAGTATTTCGGCAGTAGTGGCATAACGTTCGATGATGTCTAAAATCTCGTCTTCTTCCAAGGCTTTCGGCGTAGCAAACATGGATGACATCGGACCCAATTTTAAGCGAATCGCTGAAGGCGCAACGACTTTTCGATTAATCAATCCAATGGCTTGTCGTCCGGGATGATTGATTTGTGTCCAGATTGTTGCGTCTGTACCTGCGGCTGTCTGCGCCCATGTTTTTAGTAATTCAAAATGTGTTTTGTCCTCGACCACAACATTATTGGGTTCGCCGATTGCTTTGGCATCCACCATGATATTGCCCGTAATCAACAAACCCGCACCGCCTTCTGCCCAACGTTTGTAGAGATTTATGAGCGTGGGCGTGGGTGCGCCGTCTATCGTTCCGAGTACCTCGCTCGTGGCAGATTTAACGATGCGATTGGGGATGACTGTGCCGTTTTTGAAGGTGAAGGGGGAGGAGAGATATTGCATTTATTTTTATTGTTTGGAATATCTGTGTATGATACGTGAAGATAAGGGTTTACTGCATAAAACATGTTTAAATTTCACAGAAAGGTAGTTGACACTTTTTAAATGTAAAACTGTCATTTCTGTTAAATTTTTTCGAGTTATTAAATGTTCTGAATGAGGTCATTTTTCTTATTGAAATTCAAAAATTTTACAAGCTAATTCAAAATATAATTTGGTTTTTAAAATTGTTTTTAATAAAATA
>CALIZI010000210.1 GCA_938028705.1 uncultured Saprospiraceae bacterium
CTCTCTATCCAGTTGGTAGCGGGTTGAATGAACTCATTGATCTTGTCGTCAATGCCTTTTGCGTCTTGTGCCATACTCAACAGGGGTAGGAGCATAGCACCAAACATCATTAAAATACGTTTCATAACGTCGAATAAAATTTTTGGAAAATGAAGGTGAATCGTTTTCATTTTCCGAAGGTTTGCAATGGTAAATCGAAAAAACTCTATTTGTTTAACGCACGAATATAGGGTTTCATTTTAATATTGCGTAACAGATTCCAAAATTGTCGGGTTTTCTTCCAATAAATGAATCGATAAAATAATGGTGATATTGGCTGTTTTAGCACAAAATATCTTTTCATAAATCTGTCAATACGCTACTTTTTTATTTTGTTTTTTTTAACTGGACTTTGGGCATTTTGGAAATTAGGCAACTGGGAAATTCGGTTTTAAATCATAAGTAATTGATTATCAATTATTTAATTCTAATTGTAAATAAAAATATTTAATTAATTTTATTTTATAATTATTTGATAAAAATCCCGATAACTATCGGGATACCAAATTTCCTAATTCCCCAATATCCAAAGTCTAAGCTTTAAGTTCTTTGTGGTTCAAAATAAATCATCCATAATCACCACATTATCAATTATTTCCGAACTATATTTATTCGCAAGCAAGCCATAAGTTGTTATCAACACAATAAAAATCTGTTTCTTGGTTTGGTTAGCGTTTCTGAAAATGGCTCTTCTTCTTCGCAGCTTGTCCGCTTCCGATTTGGATAGGGTAATTTCCTCATTATAAAACTTCATCTCGCAGAGCGAAATCACATTATCGTGTCGGTCAATGAGCAAATCTATTTGAGTGCCTTCTCCTATTTCGGAACTTTTGGCAATAAAACCGTATTCCTGCGTATGCACACCGCGTATGTCCAGTGCTTCTTTTATCTTGTGAATGTGTTGCAAACAAATATTCTCAAAAGCATAACCACTCCACGATTTCCACGATTGGGTTTGGCTCAATGTCTTCCAATTTCCTTTCTGATTCGGGGCTAATTCTTTTATATATTTCAAATAAAATAATGAATAATTGTCAGTCAATCGGTAAAGCGTATTTTGTTTCTTTTTTCCGAAAGGTACATAAGACGTAATAAAGCCGGATTGCTCTAATTCCTTCAAAATCAATGTAATACCACCACCGTCTTTCATGTCAATTTGTGCCAATATCTCTGCCCGACTCAAGCCCTTCCACTTTGATGCCAAAGCACTCACAATCGCCTCATAACGTTCGGGATTGGTGAATAGCGAACTGTACAGATTCTCAAATTCAGTCCGAAGCAAGCCCGAAGGGTCGAAGCAAATATCGTTGATATTCTGTATGGCACTTTTGCCCTTTTTGACCTGATTAAGATAATGCGGAATCCCACCCATTGTCATGTAAAATTGCAAAATCTGATAGCGGGTAAAAGAGACACCAAGCGACCCAAGATAGGCTTCCGTCTCAGCCAATGTGAAGGGCGCGAGCGTGATTTTCTGCGTGACGCGATTGTGCAAACCGCCTTTATTATTGATGATTTTTTTTATCATCCACGCCGTCGCCGAACCGCAAATAATAACCACAATTGGGTGCTTGGAAGCATAGCTATTCCAGAAATAACTAAAACCGGTCAGAAAATCGGATTTGGCGGTGGCTATCCAGGGCAATTCGTCTATAAACACGACTTTTTTGCGCCCTTTGGTGTCCTTTTTTTCCAGATATTGTTTGAGTTGAAAAAACGCTTCCAACCAATCTTTGGGGGCTTTGCGCGGAGCTTCGTCGGGCTGAAATTCTTGCAGACTGTAAGCGAAATTTCGTAATTGTTGTTTGCGAGTGCCGTCTTTCAAACCGACCATTTCAAAGTCCATTTTTCCCTCAAAAAAAGTACGTACCAAATACGTTTTTCCGACCCTTCTCCTGCCGATAACCGCCAATAGTTCAGGTCGCGGACTCTCAAAAGCCGATTGTAATACCTCGATTTCTTTTTTTCTGCCTATCATAAATGTGCCGATAAGTTGCGGAAACTATGTAAAAATAGGTAATTTCCGCGAGTTATCGGCGTATTTGTGGTGTATTTTTTTGTGAAATGTGGGAAAATGTGAACTTTCGCAGACGATAGCGGTGAGCAATAACAAAACCTCGCCAAAGCCAATAAAATTTTGTCAAATTCAACACACATTGAATTTCCTCAAAAAATCATTTATCTTTGAAAAAAATTAAACATGACATACATCAGCGACAGAATTACAATAGACGACCGTATCTGCAATGGCAAACCGACCATCAGAGGCAAAAGAATTACTGCACAAACGATTCTTGAATTTTTGCAGGCAGGAGATAGCCGAGAGACCATTCTACATCAATATCCGTCATTAGAACCGGAAGATATTGATGCTTGTTTGGCTTTTGCAATAGATTTGATGAAACGAAAATATACGCTCAAAGTCGCATGAGATACATTGTAGATGCCAACCTGCCGTATTATTTTTCTACTTGGAATAATGAAAATTTTATCCATGTAAAAGACATTGACGATGAGTGGACAGATGAAGAAATTTGGAATTATGCGTATGAAAATGGATTAACAATTATTTCAAAAGATAGTGATTTTTCTGATAGAATACTACTCTCCGAACCACCGCCACGAGTGATTCATATTCGTTTTGGGAATGTAAACATGAATACTTTTCATCAATTAATTACCGACAGATGGAATGATATTGCTGCCTTGAGTAATTCCTATAAATTGGTCAATGTTTTTAAAGAACATATTGAAGGAATCGACTAATTGATTTTGGAGTATTTTTTAATTCTGCTCATTGTTCTTCTTTTGAGATAAATCTATCTTACGTACAAGATGTTCTATACGTAAATAATCTATAAATTTGACTAAATCCTCCTTATTGATAAAGTCCTTATACATACTGACTACCCAAAGTATCTAATTTAATTGGTTGTGTCATTTCCAGCTAAAAATCAAACCACCTATCAGTCCTCCTCCAGCGCAATACAATTCACCGTTCCCGCATTATCCATACACACGCCACCTTGCTGCAAATCAAATCGCCAACGATGCCGCGGACACACCAAATACCGCTCATCTTCCACCCAACCCTGCGACAGGTCTGCGCCCTGATGTGGACACAATTTATCCACCGAATACCGACAACCGCCCGCCTCTACAATGATGCGTTCATTATTATTTTCCAAAGCTAAAATATGACGACAAAACGGCTCCAAATCCTCTGCTTCCAATATCAAAAAACCTTGCATAATCGTCTGATACACATCGGGTTCACGATTGAGGCGCATCCGAAAAGTGAGCGAGAAATCTTCCCAAGTCAGATGCCCGTCAAGCACCCGCGCCAACTCGTAAGAAGGCGCAGAAAGGCGATAAAAATCACCTTGTTCGACAGCGGCAACGGCAGTCGTTTTTTGTTGTTGAAAATCAACGCGAGTGAGGTATTCCGCTTGGTCAGAAAATTGAACATACAGCGGTCTGTCAATTTGATTGGCGAGTGTAAAACGCGATAATTTTTTATTTAATTCATCAATAAGACGAGTTTGTATTTGAATAGTTTTTTTCGTAGAAAATGCTTTTTTTCTTTTATTAAAAAAATCTTTATACCGATTCGCATATTTTTCTAAATATATTTTAAAATTATCTTCATTTACGCGGTTTTCAGTTTGGTATTCCAGTCTTGCGGTTTGAATGTCGAGCCTGTCACCGGGCATAATGTCGGGCGTGTAAGGTGGTGCTTCCAATCGCTTTGTCAAATAATCCAACAAGTGTGCTGTGCGTGGAAAAATATTGATAGCTTCAAAATTGATATGAAAAAGTTGCGGGTCAAGAAAACAAGGCGGACCGGCAGACGGCAAAAAGACATTGGGCTGCACCGCTTCTATCGCCCTTGCCGTAGCTTCAAATTTAGAAAACATCTTTTTCCGCGAAATGCGTTGATACGATTTTTCATCATATTCATAACAGACCGGATGCCAGGTCGCTCCCGAAAATTGTGCGGCAAAGACATCTATCTCGCCCTCGTCTATGCGTATGCGCGTGAGGCGGTCATGGATTTTACAGTCATTAATGTTCAAAAAACGCTGTCCGTCTGCACACACCAGTATCCCCGAATCGCGGTTGAGTTCGCTGTCTTCGGCATAGATTTTCAGGTAGCCGCCGGGAATTTCAATACGTGTATCCGAGTCACAAAGCAAGATGTTTTTGGCAGGGATATTTTGGATTAAATTGCGTAATATCGGACGGCGAAATCGGGGAATAACAAATGTAAAATCCTCTGAATCAAGGTTTTCGAGTGTGTGAATATCAAAATGATCTTTATGTTCGTGGCTGATATAGACATATTTCTCTTTCCCTTTTTCCTGTAATTTTTGTTGTACCAATTCCAGTAAATGATGATTGCACGGAAATTGAAACCAAGCCGAATCAAAAGCACCATAAGGCGACAACCAAGCATCCATAATAATGATAGCTTGTTCGGTCTCCACCAAAAAACCCGCATGTCCGAGAAAGGTAATCTTCATGCTAATGCGTTAATGCTGAAATGATGTAATGCGATAATGAAATGGGTGTTGAATGATGGGTGTTGAATGAATGAATATTGAGTTTTGAATGAATGAATATTTTTGATGTAATAATAATACTGTTCGTTTATTTATTTTCACAAAATTAACACATTGCCAGATGAATGACGATGAATTTATTAGATTTGTGCAAGTAGTTTCGGGAACGATTACGCTATCAACTAATCAATTTTATAAACTGATAAACTCTATAAACTACAAAAAATGATACTAATAGACGATAAAATCATCAGCGATGATGTGGTAGAAAAGCAGTTTGTTTGTAATTTGGAGGCTTGTAAAGGAGCTTGCTGTTGGGAGGGAGATTATGGTGCGCCTTTGACGGATGAAGAGCAAGAGATTTTGGTAAAAATTTATGAAGATGTGAAGCCTTTTTTGACAGCGGAAGGCATAGCGGCGATTGAGGCACAAGGCGTTTTTACATATTTTAAAAAAGCAAAAGAATACGGCACACCACTCATCAATAACCGTGCATGTGCTTACATGACTTACGACGAATTGGGCATTGCAAAATGCGGTATAGAGCAAGCACATAAAGCTGGAAAGACCGATTTTTTGAAACCCATTTCCTGTCATTTATATCCTATACGAATTGAATCTTACGAAGGTTTTGACGCAGTGAATTATGACAAATGGGAGATATGTTCGGCTGCCTGTACACTGGGCGAAAAATTAAAAATACCTGCATATCAGTTTGTAAAAGAAGCACTTATACGTAAGTACGGCGAGCAATTTTATGAAGCCTTAGAGGGTGCAGCAGCCTCTCTAAACTCGTAACTCCTACTTCTTTTACGACTTAATCAAAGCCTGATATTTATTATGTACATCTACGAACTTGGTTTTGAAATTACCGATTTGTTTAAGTAGGTTTTGCTCTTTGATTTCTGCGCCTTGTATCAGTAGTTTGAACTCCAGATTTTCTTTCCTTTGTATCTCTATCGTCTCCATGGCGAGTTTGAGTTCTTGGTGGGCGTCGTAGTGCTGATTTTCCCAATATTTAAGGTCGCTTTGTAGTTTTTTGTGGTCGAGCGTGAGGGAGCGATGCGTTTTTTTGAGTATTTCGTAATCGTTGATTTGTTTGAGATAATCATTTAGGCGGGCTTGTACTCTATTTTTTTCTTTTTCGCTGCTCATCCACTTGCCCTTATAGGTTTCTACTTCGCGTTCGAGAGCTGTCCGTTTTGATTTCCAATTTTTGCTGTCGTCAAGGTCAGTAGCATATCTGACTTTGAGTTTTTCATGTTCTTTTTCGAGGTTTTCGTAGCGGTTTTTGAGCCGTTCCAATTCAACGGTCAATGCTTCACAGGTATTTTGTTTTTCGATGACCACTGCATTTACCTGAGTGAGTTCTTCATTTAGGGTATCGTGTTCGCCGATCAAGGTTTGGTATTTATGTTTCCACGAATCGCGCTCTTGTTGTATGCGATTGATTTGCTTTTTTTCTTTTTTATAAATTTTATTGAGGTCGGTATATTCGGTGTGTGTGGTTTCGTATTTCTCCTGCCATGCTACATCATTTTTTTTCTTAAAATAACGCCCGATAAAATAACCGGCAATGATTCCAAGTCCGTGTGTTAGTAAGAGGGTAAGCATTTCTGAATATGGCATGATGAGTATCTATTTAAGTTAGGTCTTGATTTTCAATTATTTATAAATAAAATAATTTACAAACAGTTGATTAACAAATATTTACACTGATTTAAGATGCTTTTTTGACTTTAAATATCTGCTAAAGTCACTACTTCAAGTTGTCTCCAAGTATGCGTAGAATTTACATATACAAGTTCAGTATTTCTATTGAAAATTTCATTTAGTGTTCAGATAATTGGCTGAAAAATAATGGAAAAATAATATTTTAATCTATATTATTACAGATTCAAATATTTGATTATTAATTACTTATACATATTCAATGTAATTATTTTTATCGTATTATTGAATATTTTTTACGGAAAATACTCAACAATGTAGTTGTGAATGTATAATTAATCACGTATATTTGAGTTGTAAAAAGTGACATAGTCAACTATTTTTGCTGATTAGTACATCGTTAAATAAGTAATTGCAGACATGTCTTAACGTTCAATTAACACCCACACTTCTCCATATCCTTACATCCAAAAAATCTTAAAAAAATATACAGCACGACATTTTAAACTTTGGACAATCAGGGTTTAAGGTATTCGGTATTTGTTTGATTCAAACAAACCAATACCTAAGGTATTGGACTTTGGACAAAGGAAATTAGGAAATTAGGTAAACCTCTCTTTTTTAGATTTTTAAAAAAAATAATTAATTATATGTTTTATTTTATTAATAAAATTTATTTAATTGATTATCAATGAGTTACGGTTTTAAACCGAGTTTCCCAATTTCTTAATTCCCATTTTGTCCAAAGTCCAATAAGGTATACCCTTTGTCTAAAACCAACAATTTACACAATGAAATTTAACTCTATATGTGCGAGAGAGCTGAGAGAAAAGCAAGAAATTCGCCCACACGTTTTACCTATTTATTCGACCTCTTCTTTTTCGTTTGACAGTATTGACCAAGCCCTTGATATTTTTTTGGGTAAGGAAAAAGGACATGTTTACGGCAGATACGGCAACCCGACGATTGAAGCAGTAGCCGATAAAATTGCGGCATTGGAAACACACGGGCTGGATATGGAAGCCAAAGCTCTGATGACGAGTTCGGGTATGTCGGCGATTTCGACCTTGTTTACAGCTACCTTGAAATCAGAAGATAAAGTCCTGACACAAGGCAATGTATATGGTGGCACTACCGAGTTATTGATGACGGTACTCGCGCCTTTTGGTATTGAAACGATACAAACCAACCTACAGGATTTGGATATGGTGGAGACACTTGTTGCCAAAGACCCTACAATTAAAATGCTCTATTTTGAAACGCCCTCCAACCCTGCAATGGCTTGCGTGGATATAGAAGCCCTAGCCAATATTGCCAAAAAATACGGACGATTCAGCGCAATAGACAATACATTTTGTACACCTTATATACAGCAACCCTTCAAATATGGTGTGGATTTTATCGTACATTCCACCACCAAATTTCTCAACGGACATGGCAATGCCATTACGGGCGTTATTGTAGGCAGAGACTGCGAATATATGGAAGAAAAAGTAGGACATGTCCTCAAACTCATGGGAACAAATTGTAATCCATTTGATGCGTGGCTGACTTGGAATGGCATGAAAACATTGAGTATTCGTATGGATAAGCAAAGCTCAAATGCTATGCAGGTGGCACAAATGCTCGAAGCACATACCGAAGTCGGGCGGGTCAATTATAATGGCTTACCCTCACATCCCGACCATGAAATTGCTAAAAAACAGATGCGCCAATTTGGAGCTATGTTGAGTTTTGAACTGAAAGGCTGTATCCAAACGGGGGTTGATTTTATGAGAAAAATCCGCTTTTGTACACTTGCTCCCACACTTGGCGATGTAGATACTTTGGTGCAACATCCCGCCCTGATGTCTCACGAAGCACGCGAAGTACGGGAAAGCAATGGTATCACCGACGGCTTGATTCGTATGTCCGTTGGGATAGAAGATATAACCGATATTCTGGCAGATTTGGAGCAAGCCCTAGATTGTAAAACGAACAAGAATATGCCAATCATGCAACACCATAAAGCTATGGTGAGTGCTTGAATATTAAATATACTTTTACTGTAAAAGGGCAATAATTATAATAAAATTATTGGCATGTTTAGAATTGCAGTTGACACTTTTATCTTCAAATTAAAATAATGTAAAATGTAAAATAATAAATGTAAAACTCACATTTCTGTTAAATTTTTTCGAGTTCAAATTTTCATTGATTTTCAATTAATAATAAATAATTTAAAATTAATATTTTATTAAAAAAATTTTAAAACCAAATTATATTTTGAATTAGGTTATGAAAATTTTGAATTTCAATAAGAAAAATGACCTCATTCGGAACATTTAATAACTCGAAAAAATTTAACAGAAATGACAGTTTTACATTTATTATTTTACATTTTA
>CALIZI010000211.1 GCA_938028705.1 uncultured Saprospiraceae bacterium
GATTAAATCTCACGCAGAGTACGCAGAGGTCGCAGAGATTTATAGCTTTTCTCTGCGTACTCCGCATACTCCGCGTGAAATATACAAGATTAAGCGATTTGCATTCATATTAGATTGCCCCTAATATTTTACACACTCAAATGATAACAAAGCATTATACACACATCAGTTTACTACTTATTTTAGCGGGCTTTGGTAGTTGCCGAAATATAGAGCAATTGCAACAAACACCAGCTGTTTTACCGACAGAGTGGTGTCTGCACCAACCCTGTTGGATGTACAAAAATATCATTATCAGTCAGCCTACTTCCAGTATTTTGGTTTATTTTTTGGCTGCACTGACCTTATGGCTTGCGTACTACTTTTACAGTACGCACAACGAGCAACAATCAAGATATTGGTGGGGGATTTCTTTGTTGTTGGGCGGCTTGGGTGCGGCGGCTGCCGGAACGAGTTTTCAGGCATTTGGGTATATGATAAAATGTGCAGGGAAGGCTACTTGCTCGCTGACCGGTTGGTGGGAAGTGGTGTATAATGTCCTGACTGTTGGTGGAGCGGGGGCTTTACTTATAGCAATTTCTTATACCTGTATGTCTGCCAAAGGGCAAAAATGGAGTCGCATATATGCCTTGTACAGCACTTCGATTTATACGGTCATTTGTTTGACAGGGGCATTTCTGCCCAATGCTTTTTTAGTCTCTTTTGAAGCTCTGATACTGGCTACGCTTCCTGCTTATTTTGTTATTATTGGTTTAAATATTTTTCAATATAAAAAATCGCCTTCGCCTGTTTTGCTTCGTCTTTTGGTGTGTTGGGCATTACTGGCTATTGTTTTTTGTGCTTATTATTGGTATGCTGTCAATGGCTTTACTCAGCAACTCTGGAAGCAAGGTGTATGGTTTTCTGAAAATGATGTGCTGCATCTGATGATGTTGTTTTGGTGTTTATATGTTTATTTTATACTTGAAAAATGGATTAGTGACAACAAGTTGAACTTGAATTAAACATCAATCACCAACCCATCATAAGCCAGCCACACATTCGCAGGAAGTTCCTTTTCAATCACCTCATGCCTACCTAATTTGTGACTAATATGCGTAAAATATGCTTGCTCGGGCTGCAATTCTTCTACCCAAGCGAGGGCTTCTTCAAGTGTGAGGTGAGAGCGATGTTCGCCTTTTCGTAAGGCATTGAGTATGAGGGTTTTGGTGCCGCGTATTTTGGCTTTTTCGGTTGCTGTAATTGTTTTAGCATCCGTAATATACGTAAAATCATCAATACGAAAACCCAAAACGGGCAATTCATAATGCATCACTTCGATAGGTTGTACCTCAATACCCGCTGCCACAAATTTTTGATCTTTGGAAATCGTATGCAATTCAATTTTGGGTGCGCCCGGATAAAATGGCGGGGTGAAAATATACTGATACTCGCGGCGCAAAGCAGTTTGTACCCGCTCAGTAGCATACACAGGCATATCTTTGTCAAACCTAAAATTGAAGGGGCGTACATCATCCAATCCTGCAATATGGTCTTTATGTTCGTGCGTAAAAAGGACGGCATCTAGGCAGAGGTCGGCGGGTGTGTTTTTGTGAGTTTGTGCGCGAAGCATCTGTTGACGAAAATCCGGTCCGGTATCAATAACGAGCGTTTTGCCTTGTGTTTCAATCATGACAGAAGCCCGCAAACGCTTGTCTTTCAAGCCTTTAGATTGACATGCCGCACACTCACAACCAATCACAGGAACACCTTGCGAAGTACCCGTTCCGAGAAAAGTTATCGTCATCATTCGTTTGTTGTTTCAGTGGCACTTGCTTCGGCAGCGGTTTCTTTTTCGGCAGCTTTGGGGTCAAGAATTTTCTTTTTCAGTTTTTTATAAAATTCCAAAGGCTTTTCGCTAAGTTTGCCCTCGTCAATTTCTACATTCCCCAATACATCCAACAAACTATTAATGCGTGCCTCTGTATCAAAAAACTTATTGACCACAATAACATTTTTCGTTTCCACAATACAATACCCCGATTTGAAGTTACCTTTGGCATAACGAATGGTGTATTCCAATTCCTCAAAAATATTTTCGATTTTTTTTAAGGTGTATGTTGTATATTTGAACATGACTTTGTAATTCGTTGATTCGTTTTACAAAGATACTTCTATTTTTAGAATTTTTCTTATACCGAATTGAGCTATACTGTATTAGGTTTAAAATTATACTTTTTATTTTACAAAATGTTTCATTGTTATATTACTATATTGTTGATAAACAGGTATTTATGATTTGATTTTGGCTATATACAACAATAAAACAATGTAACAATCTAACCATAAAGCAGTATAACAGGTAATTAGTGAATTTGTATATTTTAATATAAAAATATTTTAAATAATAAAAAAATCTTAAACGAACTATAAATATGAATAACGGACTAAGAACAAAGCACTACGAACTACGAACTATCCTACTCTTACTGATTTTGCCAATGTGCATACAGGCGCAAGGTGATTTGGAAGGAAAAAAAACGATTGGTGCTAGTGACGATGCACGTTTTCGGTTGAGCCTTTTGGCGGGTATGAATGCTTCGCAAATTGACGGAGACGAAGTCGCAGGTTTCAATAAACCGGGCTTGAACATCGGCGGGCAGGTCAATATTCTTTTGGACAGAAAGGATTGGGTAGGACGTTTCCAACCAAGTGTGGGCATAAGTTTTTCGCAATTGGGCAGTTCGGCAGCCGGTAATGACAATCCGGCACTTCGTCTGCAACGCTTCAAACTGGATTATGCACAAATCCCTGTGATGATTCACTACGTTGATCAACGGTGGGTATTCAGTGCGGGTTTTGCTTACGGACGCTTGGTGAATACAACGTTTATAGATAGTTTTGGTGATGATATAAGCGATGTTCAATCGCCGAGTTATAGGGAAAGCGGCGTGACTTTTATTGGTGGAGGCACGGTGTACATTAATCGTCATATTGGTTTGAATATCAATTGGGAACGTTCGATATATACTATTCACAAAAACCTCTGGCAAGTACACCGCTCGTTGAGCTTTAGAGGAGTTTATACATTTTGAGATTAGTTCATAGTTGACAGTTCATGGTTCATGGTTGTCGGTAAAAAACCATGAACTATGAACTATCAACCATGAACTGACCGTATATTTAAATAATGAAATCACGTTTTATTGTCATTGAGGGTTTGGATGGTTCGGGCAAGTCCACTGCTGCCCAAAGGCTTACGGAAGTCCTTGAAAATCAACACAAAGTAAAGGTCACGCTCAGTCACGAACCCAACCGCGACTACTGCGGCGGCAACTATATCCGCGATGTATTGGAGAAAAAAATCACCGAATTTCACCCGCGTGTCCTGCCCTTGTCTTTTGCTGCCAATCGCCTCGACCACTGCGCCCGACTTATCCAACCTTTACTGGAAAAAGACGGTAATATTATCATTAGTGACCGCTATTATTTGTCATCATTGGTGTATCAAAGCAGTGAGGATTTTCCTTTCCAATCCGTTATGGCACTCAACGAAAAAGCCATTCAGCCCGATATTATTTTCTTTCTTAATGTCAGTAATGAAGTCTGCTATGCACGTATGAGCGGACGCAACCAAGCTGAAGAACTTTTTGAAAGCCGATTGGAAGAACACCGCACAAAATATTTTCAAGCCATTGACTTTTTGAGAACTCAACGGCAGGATAATATTGTTGTAATAGATGGAAACGGTACGGTGGAGGAGACCCTAGCGCAGATGTTGGCGGGAATTAATGCAATGATGTGATAATGTTTTTAATGCGATAATGCTGAAATGCGATAATGAAGGTCGATATTATCCGATAGAACGTGGATTGAATGATTTTTTTAAACTTGAACTCAACTTTTGCATTGCAATTATTTAAATATTATTAATGTTTTGATTTTAAAATAATTATAAATTATGATACTTTTTATGAGTAATTTATCTTGATACAATGTCATTAAGTTAAGAAGTATTTTTGTTGTTTTAGTAAAATAAAAATATATAAACTTAAATTCAAGTGAAAATGTAACACCGTCAGGCTGACGGTGTTACATTCTACTCTAATTGTAAATGAATATCATGCTCCTAAATACATTAATTAAAAATAATATTTATAAAAAATAGCTTAACTAAATGACATTGTATCTTGACAATTTCATGTTTAAAAAATAAAAATATGTTTGCGCTTGAAATAGGATATTTCTTCCGAATTTGGGCTAAAACATGTCAGACATTTTCAAAATTCATCGATGATACTCATATTTTTTCAGCAAAGTTTAAATGTCTGACATGTTTTAGCCCAAATTTAAGAGCAGACACCAATTATATTAAATAAAAATCAAACATGACATTATCAAGTTATTTAATTTTATTAAAAAATTATTTATAAATATTTTAAAAATAAAAAAAGCAAATAATATCGACATTCATTCATTCAAATATTAAATCATTATCGCATTCCAACATTAACACATTAAAAAAATGACAGTACAAGACCTAAAAGATAACAACCTCATCATCTTCGAGTGCATATCGGGCAGTAAGGCTTACGGCTTGGATACGCCTGAATCTGACACCGATCTTCGAGGCGTATTTATGCTGCCGCAGGAGGGTGTCTATGGCTTGAATTATGTAGAGCAAGTGGCTGATAAGAAAAACGATATTGTGTATTACGAATTGAGGCGTTTTATTCATTTATTGGTTAAAAATAACCCGAATATTATTGAAATGTTGGGAACACCGGATGATAAAATTTTGATAAAACATCCTGTTTTTGAGCGTATTACACCTGATATTTTTTTATCTAAACAATGTAAAGATACCTTTGGTGGTTATGCCTTTACGCAGGTGAGAAAGGCGAGGGGGTTGAATAAAAAAATTGTAAATCCGGTAGGAGAGCGTCGAAAATCCATCCTTGAGTTTTGCTATGTACAGCATGGTCAAGGCTCGCTGCCACTGCTCAAATGGTTGGAAAAACAGGGCTTCCGGCAAGAGGACTGTGGCTTGGTCAATATTCCACATTTTAAAGATACTTATGCCATTTTTCACAGTACGAAAGCCGATGTTGTGTATCGCGGAATTGCCAAAAAAGACAGTTCAACAAAAGTCGTATTGAGTAGTGTACCAAAGGAAGAACAGCCTGTTGCTACGATGCACTTCAATGAAGATGGCTACGTAAAATACTGCAAAGACTACCGCGAATATTGGGATTGGGTAGCGAAACGCAACGATGCCCGCTATACGATGAATATCAAACATGGTAAAAATTACGATTCCAAAAACCTGATGCACACCTTTCGTTTGTTGGATATGGCGGTGGAAATATTGACCGAAGGCAAGATTATCGTTAAACGCCCCAACCGCGAAGAGTTGATGTCCATTCGGCGCGGCGAACACGACTACGACGACCTTATCAACAGAGCCGAAGCCAAAATGAAAGCCGTCGAAGAAGCACACGAACACAGCACCCTGCAAGATAAACCCGACCGCAAAGCCGCCAATCAATTATTGATTGATATGAGAAGGGAGTATTATGAGTAAATCAGGTAATTGGTCGAACAGGCGATTAGGAATTCAACGAATGTGTGGATTTTGTGTTATAATGCTGTAACTTTGTGAAATATTTTTTTGAACCACAAAGCACACGAAGAACACGTAGGTCGAATTGACGCAAAAGAGCACAAAAATCATTAGATCACTTAGTTTATCTCTGCCTTAATTCGACTTTTGTGTACTTGGTGTCCTTCGTGGTTCAAATTATTCAAATAAATTATGTCAAGAAGAGGAGAAGCACCGAAAGAAGAACTGCCAAAGGGGAAAATGACCCGCGAAAGTTTCCGCGAGGCGGTACAGATATTGAAGTTTATAGCACCGTATAAATGGTATTTTATTGGTGGTTTGATTTTGTTGGTCTTGGGTGGAAGTACCTTTGTTTTTGTGCCGAAAATCATCGGCGAAATGGGCAATGTAGCTACCGGAGAATCGAGTTGGCCCCTGAGTTTGGGGCAGTTGGGTTTATTACTTGGCGGCTTGGCGGTCTTGCAATCTTTGATGTCTTTTGTGCAGATTTTGTTGTTTACCAAAGTCAGCGAATCGGGCATGGCAGACCTGCGGACGGCGGTATTTCAAAAACTCATCACACTACCGATTCCTTACTACGACGAGCGACGTGTGGGCGAAATGACGAGCCGAATTACCAATGATGTTTCTACGCTTTCCAGTTTATTTTCTTTTACGTTGGCGCAATTTGTTCGGCAATTTGTCACGCTTATCGGGTCGATTATTATGATTGGTTTGATGTCGCCGAAATTGTCACTGATTATGCTTTCGACTTTGCCTTTGATAGTCTTGCTCGTGCGCTTCGTGGGCGGGCGTGTCCGCAAACTCTCCAAAACCCGTCAGGATGTACTCGCCAAAAGTAATGTCATTGTCGAAGAAAATCTCCATTCTATACAAATCGTAAAGGCATTTGTGAATGAATTTTTTGAGAAAAAACGTTACGGCGGCATGGTGCAAAACGTAGTTGATGCGAGTATGAAACTCGCCTTTGCACGCGGCGGATTGGTCGTGATTATCTTCGGAATGTTGTTTGGTTCGCTGTTTTTTGTGGTGTATATGGGCATGGTGATGGTGCAAAATGGCGGCTTATCGCTCGGCGATTTTTTGGCATTTGCGATGTACACGATGGTCGTGGCAGGGGCGATAGGTTCGCTTGGCGGGATATATGAGCAAGTGTTGACGGCACTCGGCGCGACAGAGCGTGTGCGCGAGATATTGACCGAGCCTTCGGAGATAGAAGTCAACGGCACAGCACTGACCGATGAGCAACGTTTTCAAGGTTTTATAGAATACAAAAATATACAATTTACCTATCCGACCCGAACCGATATTGAGGTCTTGAAAGACATTAGTTTACGCATACAAGAGGGGCAAAAAGTCGCCTTTGTGGGCGCGAGTGGTTCGGGCAAATCTACGCTTGTGCGTCTCCTCCTTCGCTTCTACGAACCCACCGGCGGTCAGCTACTCGTCGATGGCAAAAACGCCAACGATTACGACCTCGCGCTCTATCGCAAAAATATGGCAATCGTACCGCAAGAAGTCATCTTATTTGGCGGAACGATACGCGAAAATATCCTCTACGGCAAGCCCGATGCCAGTGATGAGGAAGTCAGAGAAGCCGCCGAAAAAGCCAATGCATGGGAGTTTATCAGCACCTTCCCGGAGACGCTCGACACGATAGTAGGCGAGCGCGGTATCCAACTTTCGGGCGGTCAGCGTCAGCGCATTGCGATAGCACGGGCGATACTCCGCAACCCGTCGATTCTCTTACTCGACGAAGCCACCTCTGCCCTCGATGCCGAATCGGAGCGCGTGGTGCAGGATGCCCTCAATGTCCTGATGGAAGGGCGCACGTCTATCATTATCGCTCACCGTCTCGCCACTATCCGCGATGTGGATTGTATTTATGTGCTGGATAATGGACAAATTATCGAACAAGGAACACATACGGAACTTTCTCTGATGGAGGATGGGGCTTATAGTAATTTGGCGAAGCTGCAGTTTGATTTGAATGAGGTTTCGTAGAACGTATTTTTTGAATTTATTTGCTAAATAATTTTCATAAAAATAAAATAATTGTTATTTTGCAACAAATTGTTATTTTAATAAAACAAAAAAATGAAGTATAAAGTTGGAAGTTTATTTTCTGGTTGTGGTGGTTTTGATTTGGGGTTTCTTCATGCAGGTTTTGATGTTAGATGGGCAAATGATAATAATGCAGATGCTTGTGTAACATACAGAAAAAATATAGGGGAAATCATTGAAGGAGATGTTCGTGAAATTAATCCTTCCAACATGGGTGAGGTTGATGTTCTGACGGCAGGTTTTCCTTGCCAACCTTTCTCTAATGCGGGTTCGAGAAAAGGTTTGAATGATAAAAAAGGTAATTTATTTGAAAGTACTTTTAAATTTATTGAAGCATGTAAGCCAAAAGTTGTTGTTTATGAGAATGTAAGAGGATTATTGAGTTTCAAGGTGGGTGAAGATAAATTGATAGATTTGATTGCAGAGGAGCTAAAGAATTTAGGTTATCACAGCAAATATAAACTATTAAATTTTTCTCATTTTGGTGTACCTCAAAATAGAATAAGAGTTGTTTTGGTGGGTATCAAAGATGAATCTTATACAAATTGTATTTTTCCTGATGTGGAGGTAGATAAAAATTTAAGTATTGAAAATACTTTGAAAGGTATTACTGAAGATTACCCTAATCAAAACGAATTGATGAAACTAAACCCACAAGCACTTTATTACGGAAAGATGATTCCCGAAGGAGGTTCTTGGAAAAGCATAGCATACGATATGCTACCGGACAGATGGAAAAAAATTAGAGATGATATGCCTAAATATCACTATCCTAATTTTTTCAGACGTTACAGTAGAAGCGATATAATGGGAACAATTACAGCTTCTTTTAAACCCGAAAATGCTGCTGTTTGGCATCCGATAGAAGGTAGAATTTACTCGGTTAGAGAAATTGCTCGTTTCCAAACTTTTCCGGATTCTTTTATTTTTGAAGGGCGCAATATAAAGAGTAAATACCAACAAATAGGTAATGCGGTTCCTCCTTTATTCTCCAAATTACTCGGATTGAAAATAAAAGATTATTTATCAGGGAAAGACGCAGAGGATATGAAAAATGTAATTGACTCTGATGCTCTAAATGTTAATCAGCCTATATATAAACAGATTGATAAAATTCGCAACTCTAACAAACAGCTTAAATTAGCTGTCTAAAAGTCTTTACTTTGTTTATATCCGACCAAATAATAACTACGGCTTTCCGCAATATTACTCCTATCGAAAGTGACGATGGTAAAACTGCAAGAGAAAGAACTAGCGGCATCCGGTATTTTTTAGCAACTGCCGAAATTCTGAAACAAAATAATTCAGAACAGATAGATGTCTCACCAAACAATAATGATAACAGAAAAGCCTTCATTGATGCAGTGGGCAGAGTGGTCAAACTAAATGAAAACTCATACACCAAAAACTTCCATAACGAAATAGATAAGGCAGATGATTATAGAGTGAGAAATAATTTTTTGACCACTCTGCGAAATAAACCTTACCCGCGCCGCCCGGCTCCACTTATTATGATTCAGAACGATGCTGTGTTATCATTGCATGAGGATTTTGGAACTAATTTGCTTCGTTATGGAAAATGGGAAGATTATAAAACTTCGCTCGCCGTTTGGTTATTGAGATTTGATGATTTTCCGAGAAATACTGCCTCAAAACATAAAAAACTTGTCGCGTCTATTCAGACAAAACTCAGTAACAGATACGGTGAAAAGGTAGCGCAGGTATTGATTGACAATGCAAAACTCGAAGCCTTTATATCATCATTTGTCGCTCCACTGTGCCAAGATTCAAAGCCTGATTATGCCCAAGTCTCTCCACAACCAATTTCAGAATATGGCGAAAATATAATCGTATATGGTGCGCCGGGTACGGGCAAAAGTTATAGTCTCAAAATGCTACAACCTCAAATCAGAACTGTTTTTCACCCTGATTATCAAAACAGTGATTTTATAGGTTCATATAGACCTTATGTAGCGGATGGCGAAATTACCTACAAATTTGTTCCCGGACCTTTCATTAAAGTATTCATCAATGCAATGCTTAGTCCCGACAAACAACATTATTTGATTATCGAAGAAATTAACAGAGCTAATGCAAGTGCCGTTTTCGGAGAAGTATTTCAATTACTCGACAGAAATACCGAAGGTGAAAGTGAGTATCAAATAATTGTTGACGATTCAGTTAATGATTTTCTAAAAGAAAGTCTATCAGATAAATGGCAAGGAAGCCTGTTTATTCCGGCTAATCTATCTATTTATGCGACGATGAATAGTGCCGACCAAGGCGTGTCTTACATGGATACTGCCTTCAAGAGACGTTGGACTTTTCGGTACTTCCCCATAGATTTCAATGAAATAGATGATGACGATATAAGAAACCAAAAACTCATTGATTATAATGGTTCAAAGTATAGCTGGCGGACTATTGCAACATCAATCAATGATATACTCACACAAGAGGGAATCCAAGAGGACAGGTTATTGGGGCAATATTTCCTCTCCAATAATGATTTTAATGATAGTGGAAGTATTGGGAATATTGTAAGCGGTAAACTCTTTATTTATTTGTGGGATGATATTTTACGCCATGGTATGCGACATTTGATATTCAATCCAAGTTATACATCTTTTTCGGCTTTGATAAATGCTTACAAATCAGGAAAAGATATTTTTTCGGATACATTGAGCAAGGCTCTTCAACTTACAAATGATAGCGAATAAATGTTGCTAAAAGACAGCATACACGTTTTCAATGACGGGTGCAAAACATCATTGCTACCCGATAAACTGTTGAATTTACTAACTCAAAAGCAATTGCTCAACTATTCTCAAAACGCATTAAAAACTGTTGCTTTTACCGGATTTATCTTTGTTGATGATGTAACCTATGTTTTTCTACCCAAAAGTGTAAATTTATCAGAAGAACCTGAATACATTAGAAGTTGTTGTTCAATTCTACTGCGAACATTACAAAAGTTTTATCGACAATTTAACAGCAACAATATCCGCCAATATGGCAACGGATTAGACAAAGATGATGTAGAGTGTTTGTCGGAATTTTCAACATATATTGACATCATTGAAAATTGGCGAACATACGGTGCTTATAATAAACGATATACCAAACAATTTCGGTCAAATCTAACAAGGGGGAAAATTAATTGGCAGAGAACGGTCAAAACTGTTACTCCTTTTATCACTAAATCGCAAACTCCATATTATCCGACCTTCAGCACAACCATTTCCCGTACAAAAGAGATTGAAGCAATAGTAAAAATACAAAAATGGTGTACGGCTGTGGCAGACGAGCATATTGGTTGGTTATTATCTCACAGTTCTTCACTGTTATTTCCCGAATTATCTCACCATATCAAAAATGTACCTTTTTCATTGCAACAAATGGCGGTAATTCTCCAACAAGAGCTACAACTTACATTTGATGAACGTAGTACACACCAACTCAATTCACTCTTGAAATTTGTATTGAATGATAGTTTGTATGCTCAACAAGTTGGTGAAATTTTTGGAGTAAAACACTTTTGGATAGTTTGGGAAAATATATTAAGAAAAACCCTAAGTGATGAAAGCCGGGAATATCTCGACAAAATGCCACAGCCCGTTTACTATGATGAAGATGGCAATAAAGTAAGTACGAATAAAATACGACAGATTCCCGATATCATCATTGAAAAAGAAGATAAAGAATTATTTTTTTTGGATGCAAAATACTACAACGTGGATTTTAACCTACCCGGATGGTCTGATATCGTAAAGCAACTCTTTTACGCTCATACGTACACAATTTCTAACCCCAACACGGTAACTACCACAGCTTTCATTTTTCCAAAATCAAGAAATAATCGTAAATGCCCAAAATATGTTGCAGTTGTATCTCCCGATAAAAAAGAGGACAGTAATCAAAATATGCAAAGTAAACTTGGGATTATACATTGTGTATATTGTGATGTCATACAAAAGATGAAACAATACATTAATAGTGAGATAGATAACGAATTGAGAAGTTATATTCTAAACGAAATAAATCAACAACGAGCCTAATAGAAATTTCACACCACTTGCCAAATAATTTTACTTTCCCTATCCGCAGCAAAATACAAAGCTGCAAAAATATCCGCTTCCTCCAATTCAGGAGTATCATCCATAATTTCAGCATGAGACATCCCCGTTGCCAACCGCTATAAAATGGCTTATTTTATAAAAGAACGAATATGAGTTTATTTGTGTATTTTTGTAGAAAAAAAGCTAGGTTGGATATTTGGTAGCTCTGCAAATGTAATGCTGAAAGTTGGGCTATTTCATTAAAATATATAATGATAAGTATTCGAGAATCTATAAATTTGTAAAAACCAAATGAATTTTGGAAATGCAAGGCAAGTACATCGACTTTCAGCCTTGCATCTGTTAGTATTATCAAAATTAAATCTAATGGAAGCAAAAACTACATGCAATTGCAAAGGACAATGTAAAAACAACCGTTGTGCTTGCCGGAAAAATCGCCAGCCTTGTTCGGAAGAATGTAAGTGCAAAAACTGTCAAAATCCGTATAATGGCGTGGACGTGGAAGGCATGCACATCTGTTCCTTGGATGCGATTGAAAAGTACAAGGCATTGACCGAAAAACAACTCAATAAAAAATACGAATTGCCTTGTGGCTGCGAGCAAGTTCCGCTCAAAGACCTCTTGGATGGCTACAATTGTAGCGAATGTAGCGAATTGTATTATTATTCTTTCTGTTGGAATAGCGTAGAACAAGATGACTGCACCTGGCATTGCGAGGTTTGCAAATCCTGTAAAGATTGGCGCGAATGGCATTGCGAAAATTGTAATAGATGTACTTATGGTGTTACACAACCTTGTGACCATTGTGGGGCAAAAGCACCAAGTGCAGGGTGGTTTTGATTAATGATAGATTATGCTTCAACTGTATATTACCTTAGCATTGAAATTGTATAACAAAGAAGCGCACTTTGCGCGGTTTCGATTACTTTGGGATAGGGAGTATTGGGGGGAATGGTAAAACAGTTTTATGTAAACAACTTAAAATAATAAAATTACAAATACATTATTGTTGTGAAAGAAAATCTGAGAACTCAATTAGAAGAATACATTGACGACTGGCACTGCGATATGGAGAGTTATGAAAGTGCGGTGATAATCGGTAAATTTTTATTTGCCTTTATGAATTATTTGGATGATGAAAATTTATCGGAAAGAACGCTAAGGAGATACCAAGAGAATGTTCATTTAATAGGAATGTTTGAAACCGAAAACGCTTGTAACGGTTGTTTTTATCCGGAAGATTTAGAAATCGTTGATACGTATGAATTTGAATATAAAGAGACAATTGCCTATACCAAAACGGATATTGACTATTACCGACAGACGTGGAATAAATTGAAAAAATATGTTGCCAATAAAACATACGAAACCTACATGGAAGATTTGGAGGAAATGTTTGAGTATCTGACTTATGCAAATGACGTGATTGAGTTCACACAAACAGTCAGATATTTGAACATCAAAGACCTCAAAATCATCCATGACCTGAAAGCAAGAACAGAACAGATTGAAGAAAACTACGTTGACTATGAAGATTGTGATTCCAAAGCAACATACAACGAATTTATTACCAAAGCATGGGACGAGACAGTAGCGGTGTACAAAATTATTGATGCCAGCAATTTGACGGAAGAAGAAAAAAGTGATGTTTTGAAAAAAGGCAAAAAATTGACCGATGCCTTTTATATGTTGGTCAATAATTGAGTACCAAACCGAAATCCCTTATCTTTACAGTCATTTGAAAGTTGTGTTGCATAAGATAAACGAATTATTAGAAAACCGAACTAAATGCCGAAACCCGCTAGAATTTACTTATACAGAATCACCCATATTGACAATTTAGATTTCATTTTGGAATCCGGTAAATTGACCTGTCCAAACCACCCCGATTGTGACCCAAATTATATAGGGATTGGAGATGCAACCTTAATCAACAGTCGAAGCACAAAGGAGGTGAATATTGAACCCTATGGAAATTTTACAGATTATGTTGCGTTCTACTTCGGGGAGAGGTCGCCAATGTTATATGCCATCCAAAAAGGCTTTAATGGTGTAACGAAAAGGCATCCCGAAACAATCATATATCTTGTTACTACATTTACGAAAATCAAGGAGCATGAAAGCCTATATGTTTTTTCTGACGGTCATGGTTATCACTTAATGTCTCAATTTTTTAATGCGGAAGATGATTTAGAAGAAGTTGATTGGGATATTGTAAACCTTAGACGGTGGAACGATACAGAAGATGACCCTGATAGAAAAAGAAGAAAACAAGCAGAATTTCTTGTTTATCAAGAACTCCCTTTACCTGCCATCGTTGGTATTGGCGTTTATAATGAAGCGGCTAAAACCAATATTTTAACTAAATTTGCAGAGCATGATTTTGTACGTGATGTTATTGTAAAACCAGATTTATACTACTAAAATGATTAAATATACAACTGGCAATATAATAGAAGCTGATACAGAAGCTTTGGTCAATACAGTCAACACCGTAGGTGTCATGGGTAAAGGTATAGCCTTGGCATTTAAAAAAGCTTTTCCAAGTAATTACAAGATTTACAGGCAGGCTTGTGAAGATAAAGAATTTAATATTGGAGATTTATTAATAACTGATACGGGGCAGTTAACTCCAAAGTATGTCGTTAATTTCCCGACGAAAAAGCATTGGAGAGGAAAGTCTAAAATTGAGTTTGTAGAAATCGGTATGCAAGAATTGGTAAAGGAAATCAATTTAAAACAAATTAAATCAATTGCAATTCCACCTTTAGGTTGTGGAAATGGAGGACTAAACTGGGAAGTGGTCAAACCAATTATCTTAAAAAATTTGGAAACCTTGACAAACAAAGTAGAAGTCATAATCTATGAACCGGGTTTTAATAATCAGATAATTAAACCCAAAAAACAAGTTAAACTAACCCCTGCAAGAGCAATGCTTTTGACGGCTTTGAAAGATTATCAAATACTTGGATACGATATTAATTTGTTGGTCATTCAAAAAATAGCTTATTTTCTTCAACGATTTGGCGAGCCATTAAACTTACAATATGAAAAAGGTTATTATGGTCCATACTCTCATAAACTTCAACATTTAATCAAATACCTAAATGGATATTACCTCAATTTCAAACACGAAGAAACAAAACCAAGTACGCTTGTCCATCTAAATCATCTTGATAAAGTCGAAATATATAATCAAGAAAATCTAACAACCGAACAACAAAAACGATTACAAGATGTCCAGAACCTCACCGAAGGATTCGAATCGCCCTATGGTTTAGAACTACTCGCAACAGTCGATTTTATTTACCAACAAGAAAATATTGAAGATACAGATAAAATGATTGCCCAAATAAGCAATTGGACAAATAGAAAGAAAAAAATAATGAAACCATTTCATATCAAAGTAGCTCACCAAAGGCTAAAAGAATACTATCGCGAACAAAGGCTATAAAAACCAACAAACCAAATCCTCACCAAATTCCAGATTGATTATTGAGTCCCACCACAAAATCCCTTATCTTTACAATCATTTCAACATAGTATGATTTCTAAATTTTATAATAATGCGAAACGGACATCATAACATAGGACATCAAATATCGGGTCTATTTGCCGAAAATCAGACGGAAAAAGCGATACGATTGCTGATTGAATCACTTGAGCAAATCGGGAATGACGATTTGTATGACGATGCACTTCGTACCGCCAAAAAATATATAGAAATAAGGCGACATCAACGACTCGACACTGTGCATCAGGATTTTGCCGCCATTCAGATTTCAAGAATTATGGATAGGTTTTTACGGATTAATCTCGAAGCCTTTGGCAACAATGGAGTGGATAAAACAAATGAAGCCCTTCCTGCAAACACTCCAAGAATCTCATGGGTCAATAAGGTATTTACACGTATCAAAAGCATATTTTGAATAAGGATAACGAAAATAGAAAATTAGAAATCATAGGAACTTAGGAATATTTTGAAATCAATATCCAAGACAAGATGTATAAAATGTATAAACAAAATAGTAGCAGAACAAATAATTTGATGCTAAATTTTGTTAAGCAACCTTTCATAAAACATGGAGGTAACGATAGTTGGAATCATTATGTGGTAAATAAAGACAGAAATTATCACATGAAAAACATACTGAATCAAGGCAGAGCAGATTTTACGGCAAATTATCAAGAAAAGGACAGCTCATTGGTGTTGAGTAATGTTGATATGGAAATACTTTATAGGTATTATTATTTTCAATTTCATTACACAAGTAGTTTATATATCTATGAGTTAGGGATGAATACATTAAGGACTTTAATTGAGAACTGTCAAGTTGCTTTTATAGATATAGGTTGCGGACCTTTTACGTCGGGTGTTGCATTCAAAGAATTTTGTGTTGCACAAGGCATAACCACCACAATAAATTATTACGGATATGATATTGCACAAGTGATGATGAATAGCGGTATGGCGATAGCTCAATATTCAAATGATGTCCATTTTACAACTCAAAACGACTTTCATTTAGATTATAATTCACTTCAACAACTGATTATCAGTGATGAAAAAGTAATTATTGTGAATATTTGTTATTTCTTATCGGCATATAAACTCAATATTAACGAGTTTTTGGATACAATAGAAGCGTTTTTTAATAGAAATGTTGGTAATCAAATACTTATCATCTATCAAAACCCCGAAGGGTTAAATCGTAATTGGAAATTATTCAAACAGAGATTCAAGAGTTTTCGTACATTGAAAATTGATAATAGCTCCTTATCTGTTGCATTTGATGCAGTAAAGGGAACCTGGGCGTATGCCAATCCCGTAAAACGTAAAGTATATTACGACTGTTTGACAAATTTAAATTAAACAATATGAATTTAGATTTATTTGGAACACCAGTAGTTAGTCATAATCCTATCTCAAGGATTAGTGGACTAAAATATATACCAAATTATATTGATGTTTCTACTGAAAAAAAATTAATAGAAAAAATAGACAGCCAAACCTGGATTACTGATTTAAAAAGAAGGGTACAGCACTATGGATACAAATACGACTATCGGGCAAGAAGAATTGATTTGTCTATGAAAATAGGAGAATTACCGATTTGGGCAAAAGACATAGCTATTCGCCTCAAGGATGACGGGTACTTCAATGAAATTCCCGACCAAGTAATTGTAAATGAATATATGCCGGGGCAAGGTATTACAGCACACATTGACTGTAAACCCTGTTTCGATGATATAATTATTTCACTGTCTCTAGCTTCGGAAGCAACAATGGTGTTCACCAATGAAAATATCGGTGAAAAAGTTCCTATTATACTCCGTAAAAGAAGCCTTGTGATACTAAGAGGCGATAGTAGATATACTTGGAAGCACGCAATTCCGGCAAGAAAATCTGATAAAATTGATGGAAAGATTGTTAAAAGACAAAGGAGAATTTCACTCACCTTTCGTAGGGTAATACTTTAAATCACGCGATAACCAGTAAGAATTTAAGTATAGCTAAACCCATTCAACTAAATAAACTAATAAACTAAACAAAATGGCAATAATAGAAAACGGCACAGCCACACACATACAAAAAAACGCCAAACAAGACCGCTTTCGCGGACACGACTACTACAACATCGACGACTTGCTCGACACCGAACACATCCTCGTGCGCGATGCAGTACGCGAGTGGGTCAAGCAAGAAGTTTCGCCAATAATCGAAGAGTATTCCGAACGGGCAGAAAACCCCCGCCACTTAGTCAAAGGATTAGCGGAAATCGGTGCATTCGGACCGAGCCTACCGGCGGAGTACGGCTGCGGTGGCATGGATGAAATGTCTTACGGACTCATCATGCAAGAGTTGGAACGCGGCGATTCGGGCGTGCGCTCGGCGGCTTCTGTTCAGGGTTCTTTGGTCATGTATCCGATATATAGATTTGGTTCGGAAGAGCAGCGCAAAAAGTACCTACCCAAACTCGCCAACGGAGAATTTATCGGTTGCTTCGGACTCACCGAACCCAATCACGGTTCCGACCCCAGCAGCATGATTTCCAACCTAAAAGACGACGGCGACAGCTACATCCTCAACGGCGCGAAAATGTGGATTACCAATTCACCTATCGCCGATGTCTGCGTTGTATGGGCGAAAGATGAGGAAGGCGTGATACGCGGAGTCATCTTGGAAAAGGGCATGAAAGGCTTATCTGCCCCCGAAATTCATGGCAAACTTTCCTTACGTGCATCCTGCACAGGCGAGTTGGTTTTTGAAGATGTGCGCGTACCAAAAGCAAATGTACTGCCCAATGTCACAGGTTTGAAAGGACCGCTTTCTTGCTTGTCGAAGGCGCGTTACGGTATCGCTTGGGGAGCGATTGGTGCGGCGATGGATTGCTACGATTCGGCATTGCGCTACTCTACGGAGCGTGTCCAATTTGGCAAACCTATCGCGCAATTCCAACTGACACAGAAGAAGCTCGCCGAGATGATTACCGAAATCACTAAGGCACAACTCCTCGCATGGCGACTCGGCACACTCGCCAATAAAGGCAAAGCCACCCCCGCCCAAATCTCTATGGCAAAACGCAACAACGTCCACATGGCATTGGAGATAGCACGCGAAGCACGTCAGATACACGGCGGCATGGGTATCACCAACGAGTACCCCTGCATGCGCCACATGATGAATCTTGAAACCGTCCTCACTTACGAGGGTACGCATGATATTCACCTGTTGATTACAGGTATGGATGTGACGGGATTGAATGCGTTTAAGTAAAGGAACACGAGATTTTTATGCGTTTTTTACTAAATAATAACACCTTCATTTGTAGGAACAGGACATACTCTGTCCCTACAAATTGAACTTGTTCTTGATATGGGCGGTAGTTGTCTTTTTAGGAGCCAGAAACGCACGTTGTAATTCCGACTGTAGCGCAGATTAGTTTTGCGTCATTTTCACAGAAACGAGCTGGGAAGTATCGTTCTATGACGCAAGCAAGCCACAATTATTTGTCATGCTAACGTCTCGTATAATTCGGAGATTCCTTAGTAATCGTAATATCGTGCGGATGACTTTCGTGTACCCCCGCAGCAGTAATTTTGACAAATTGTGCCTGTTGTAATTCTTCCACATTATGTGCGCCGCAGTAGCCCATGCCTGCCCGCAAGCCACCTGTGTATTGTACCATCACTTCGGCAAGTGTACCGCGATAAGCTACCCGACCCTCGATACCTTCCGGTACAAGTTTTTTAATATCTTCCTCTACATCTTGAAAATAACGGTCTTTCGAGCCTTTCTGCATAGCACCAAGCGAACCCATACCGCGATATATTTTAAATTTACGCCCTTCATAAATCACCGTTTCTCCCGGCGATTCCTCAACACCGGCAAAAAGCGACCCCGCCATAATGGTACTCGCGCCTCCTGCAATCGCTTTGGCAATATCGCCCGTATGCCGGATGCCGCCGTCACCGATAATCGGTACGCCCGTTCCTTTAATGGCTTCTGCCGCTTCGTAAATGGCATAGAGTTGAGGTACGCCCACACCAGCTACGATACGGGTAGTACAAATACTTCCCGGACCTATACCGACTTTGATACCGTCAGCTCCGGCTTCTACGAGGGCTTTCGCGCCTGCGCCCGTAGCGACATTTCCGCCGACTACATCGAGGTCGGGGAACTCTTTTTTTGCCAGTCGCACTGCATCCAACACACCCTTTGAATGCCCATGTGCGGTATCAATAAAAATGGCATCCACCGCCATTTCGCGGAGTGCTGCAATGCGTTCCGTCATATCCTGAGTGACACCAACCGCCGCACCTACAACGAGTCGTCCGTAGCTATCTTTACAGGCATTCGGGTAGTCAATCAGTTTCATAATATCTTTATAGGTAATCAAACCCACAAGTATATTATCTTGATTAACAACGGGTAATTTTTCGATTTTGTGCCGTTGAAGAATATCACGGGCTTGGTCGAGTGTAGTGCCTTCGGGTGCGGTGACGAGGTTTTCGCGGGTCATCAATTCGGCTACCGAGCGGTGTAGATTATTTTCAAAACGCAAATCGCGATTGGTGAGAATACCGATGAGTCTATCACCATTCCCGACAATAGGAATACCACCGATTTTATACTTTTTCATCAGGTCTTTCGCATCACCAATCGTGGCATCTAGGGTCAGCGTGACGGGGTCGAGAATCATACCACTTTCAGAGCGTTTGACGCGGCGCACCTGCTCGGCTTGCTCGGCTATCGTCATGTTTTTGTGGACAATGCCCATGCCGCCTTGTCGTGCAATGGCAATTGCCAGTTTGTACTCCGTAACGGTATCCATAGCAGCTGATACGATAGGTACATTCAAACGAATATTGCGGGTAAGTTGGGAACTGATATTGACCTCTCGCGGTAAGACCTGCGAATAGGCAGGTACGAGCAGTACATCATCAAAGGTGAGTCCTTCGCCAAGAAATTTATGTGGTGTTTTCTTTTCCATGTGCAAAGGTACGGATTCAAATTTAAATATCAAATATAAAGTGGTATGATGAAAATGACTTTTTTAAATGTAGCGTGATACTTCCAGTTCGCGCCATGTCAGTTCGTCATCTATATGCGACGCGAGCTGGAAGTGTCGCGCTACGGGCTATCAATTCACCAAAATCTCATCAATAAAAAACCAAGAATCTCCTCCCGGATTCGGATGCCAATCCGGATTTTTGAGCATACTTTTTATTTCTATCTGTATAAATTTGCTTTTGTCGGCTACGAAAGGCACGTCGAAATAACCCAATTCCACACCGTCTCGGTGGTCTTTATTAATTTGAATTTCACTGACCTTTTCAAAGTTTTGACCATCAGAAGATAGCGCAACATGTATAGCTTGGGGATAAAAAATCCACGAGCCGGGGTCGCTCAAAGCACTGACAAAAACAGTGGAGACCGTATCCGCTTGTTCCAATTCAAAGGTGGCTGTCAGGTGAGTACCTTCGTAGCCCAACCATTGACCGTTTCTGAAATCCGCCGAACTTTTTTGCAAATCAATCAGCGTCTTTGCGCCTTTACCCGGATATTTTGGTGAAGGTGGCTTGGAGAGTTTTGCCTCAACGATTTTGTGTGCTATTTTGATAAATTGTCTGTTACCTATTTCGCTCGTACCCCAGCCTTTTTTGCGGGCAATGGCTTTGAACATACAAGATGTCGTCAATTTTATAGGCTGTTCGTAAATGGCAGAAGTAGAATCAGGCTCAGTGCCGTCTAAGGTATAATGTAGCACGCTGTTTCTGAAACCGGTTTTTAATTTGACCGTCAAAGAATCCTCAAACAGGTCTGTATCGGCAAGTATGATGGGCGGTTTTAGGTCGGCTTTACCAAAAATAGATTCGTCAACAGCACCATAAATTTGGAGTAGCGGCTTGGCTTTTTGGAGTTTGGCGATGCCTTCGGGCGTGACTTTGGATTGCCACAAATACAGTTTTTCCAATGCCGGAATATCCGCCAAATCATCAATCCCCGCATCGCTTACGGGCGTAGCGTAGAGGTTGAGCGATTGCAGATTTTTTAGTTTTTTAATTTTTGAAATCGCTTTATCGGACACTTGCGTATGCTGCAATTGTAATTTTTGTAAATTATCTAATTCTGAAATAAAATCAATCAGCGGTTCATTCATATTAGCATAAGATAGGTTGAGTTCCGAGATATTTTCACTCACTCGTCGCATGGATTTTATCGTAGCACGGCTAATGTCAGCTTGATTTTGCAAACTCAATGCCACCAAAGGACTAGTCGCTGCCATAGACAATATTTGAATGTCGTTGGCACGTAGCGAGGCAATTTGTTTATCGGTCAGCGCATCTATGTTGGCTATATGTATTGTGTTTTTTGGTTTGATGTATTTTTGTAAAATCGGGTCAACATCTTCCCTACCATTCATTTCAGCCACTTTACATGCAGTGCAGGTTTTATTTTCAATCCACCATTTAAGAAGGGCAGTTTCATCGTCGGTCAATTGTTTTTTGCCTTTGGGCGGCATGTGTTTTTCTTCCTCAATCGGTAATAAAATTCTTTTTAAAAATTCGCTTTCCTGTGGCTGTTCGTGATTAAATATTGCGCCTGATTTACCGCCTTTCATCAGGCTAGCAATTTGTGTCATATCCAGTTCTCCTTTCTTTTTGGTCGGCTTATGACAGGTGATACATTTTTTTTGTAAAATGGGTTGAACGATATTTTGATATACCATTGACTCGTCCAAATCATTAATAATCAAAGCATTATCGTTATTTTCTTTTTCAAAAAGATAATCCAAACCATGCGTCAGGCTTCCTCCGAAATGCCCTGTTGCAGATAGTAAAACGAGTGTTAGTAGAAAAAATATACTTGACCAGTATTTAGAAATATTTTTATTTTTATAAATTATTAATAATAAAAAAATCGCTAAAGTCGTGGAGATACCCAACCATTTGTGCCAAAATAAAAAGTTCGCATCATAGCCACCTTCATTGGATAATAACCAACCTGTTAGTGCTGAAAAAATGGCTGTTCCCAGAGAGCAAATCAGGGCTAAAGAAATAGAGGAATCGTATTGAGTAGTGCCTTTCCATTTTTTGAGTATAAACAAAAACGCAGCAAAAAACATCATCCCAATGGGAAGGTGTACCAATAGCGGGTGTAGCCTGTTTATGTTTATCATCAAATTTATTTTTTGAACCACGAAGCGCACTAAGGACACGAAATCGAACTAACGTGAAAGGAAACAAAGATTTCTAAGTAAATTCCTTGTGTTCTTCTGCGTTAGTTCGATTTTGTGTCCTTAGTGTCCTTCGTGGTTCGTATTCATAATTATTTCATCTATAAAAAACCACGGTGTAGTGCCTTTTCCGCCATGCCAATCGGGTATTTTATTCATATAAATTTTGAGGGTAGCTTCCTTTAATGAAGTGGCTACCGAAAGGTCGAAAAATTGTAATGCTGCCGACTGACTTGCTTGAGGTATAGCTGCTTTTTGCATAAAAATTACATCATCGTTTTGTAGAATTTCTATTTTTACAGGATTAAAAATCCATGAATTATGGTCGCATAAAGTGCTTAATGTTATTTGCTTACAATAAGTAGCTTCATCAAAAAGAAGGTGTAATTCTATGGTATCGTTTTGATAGCCCAACCATTCTTCATTTCCTCTGAAATTGATTTTTCCTTTTTGGAAATTGCTCAATGCCTGTAAGCCTTTGGCATTATAAGGAGCTTTGGCTTGGCTAGAAGTTTCCGATAATTGAAATTGCGTATTACCGATTTTTCTGACGGAAAAAAAGACAGTCTCACTAGGTTGAAAATCAGGATGAAATGCTTTGAATTGTATATCTGTATTTTTATTTAAAATCAATGGATTAGAGCAAAGTGGGCTAGTCTTAGTTACAGCTTCACCATTAGTCGTGTATCGTACATCTGCTTGCGCGTATGGTGGCAAAACGCTAATCGTTGCCTGATGTTTGAACAACACTGAATCAATAGTGATGATAGGATTTGCTAAGGCAATTTCCTCGCTTTGCAGCAATTTTGGATACTCCTTCGGATGACAAGCCAATAGCACCAAACTCCAACCAATTGCGATAATCCACCTCATACTCTGATTAATTTTATTGGATAAGTTTGCCCTGAATTCCATTGAGCAACATACAAATTATCATCTTTATCAATACAGACATCATGCGGATGATGAAATACGCTCAACGCCTGATACATGCGCCGGAGTTTGCCGTTGGTATATTCGGGTGCTATACCGCCCGGCGCGGAAATCAGTTGATTATTTTTATCCAAAATAGCAATAAAACCCTTTCCCGTACCACTCTCCCCCGACCATATCGTAGCCAAATACACCAAGTCATCCTTTATCACCGGACGACAAATATACGCCCCGCGCAAATCCGTCAAACCCTTATATTCACCTTCAAAAGTATAGGTTTTTAATTGGTTTTTCATTCTGTCTGTCACCAATAATTTCGGATTTTTAGGGTCTCGTTGGTCAATAGAAATACCATGAGCATTGTCCAAATGTTTATCGTCATTTCCTCTGCCACCGAAGATATTGAGTAGCTCGCCTTTGGCAGAATATTGTAGGATGTATTGCAAACCATAACCGTCCGCCACATAAATATCTCCATTGTCGGCAATCGCGGTTTCGGTTGGGATATATTGGGTAGCCGATTCGTATTTGCCCGATGCCGCCGGATAAGGCAAGACCATAATCTCACGCCCGTCAAGCGTTGTTTTGATGACCTCATGTCGTTCATTATCAGTAATATAGAGAAATTCCTCGCCGCCTTCATCTTTAATCGTCAGCCCATGTGCGCCCGGATAAGTTGTTCCCCAAGTTTGTAATAATTGACCCGACTTATTGTATATCAACACGTTATTTTTGGTATGATTGGTCAGTAAAAAAATGCGCCCTTTTTGGTCTATCACCATTTCATGGCAATCTTTTACAGGATAAAAATTGGCATTCAAAGCCCCCCAATTTAAGTCAATCTTATACCTGTGCGAACCATGCCCAATGATGAGGTCTTTCCAATGATTATTTGGAAAAGAAGGCAAGCCGATTGCGGCAAAACCGAAGCTGGTATTTTTTATAAAATTGCGTCTGTTCATGGTGATTGTTAATCGGGCGATATTTAAAAACCCGTTTGCTAAACTTCAAAAAGTTTGGTCTCCGATAGGTATCGGAGAAGTAAGGTGCTGATTTTTTAGTCAATTACTAATATTTGTACTTCGCTTACGTTTAGCAAACTTGAAAAGTTTACCAAACGGCTTTACTGTATTTTATGTAACTTGACAATATCATGTTCGATTTTTATTTAATATAGTTGGCATTTTGCTCTTGAATTTGGGCTAAAACTCGTCAGACATTTAAACATTGCTGGAAAAATATGACATCATCGGTGAATTTTGAAAATGTCAGACGAGTTTTAGCCCAAATTCAAGCCCAATGCGGTCTATTATTGAATAAAAATTTAAAATGAGCATGGGTACAAAAACGAATCGCACCCAAGTAAAACAAAAGTATATTTGTAAATATTTGTTTTTAAAATAATTATAAATTAATATAATAATATACTTGACAGCTAAAGCAGTCATTACGGAGTTTGCGCCCACCCTGTAAAGCAGTCATTACGGAGTTCCTCTCCACCCTGCTTTAGCTGCCCAAACTGTATGTGACAAAAAAAATCCTCTGACATCAAAAAATGTCAGAGGATTTATTCTATTATTTTCTAATTAACTAATTGTATCCAATCATTAAACCTTGCTTCGTGCAATGCCCTGATAGCGGTCATCAATCATTTCTTTCAATTCCTTTCTCGCAAAAAATATTCGGCTCTTTACCGTTCCCAGAGGTAGCCTCAATTCATTCGCAATCTCCTGATACTTATAACCTTCGTAGTGCATTTGGAAAGGAATACGAGTGCTGTCGTCCAAGCCATCCAACATCTGCGTCAATTCCTTCATCATAATGTTTGAATACGCACCATTTCTGACCGTATTCTTACCCGAATTGATATAATATTGGTTCTCCGTAGTATCAATAATCGTATTCGCTTTCATTTTTCTACGATAATCATTGATAAAAATATTTTTCATAATCGTAAAAAGCCAAGCCTTCAAATTCGTGCCGGGACTGAACTTCTCCTTGTTTTTAATCGCACGGTAAGCTGTTTCTTGATAAAGGTCTCTCGCTGCTTCACTATCCTTGGTCAAATTATAAGCAAATGAGTGTAGGATAGCAGACAGTTGATTTAATCGTGAAGTAAACTCTAGTGTTGACATATTTTCTCTATTTTTGTTTAATCAAAGATAAATAATAGTTAAACAAAATTCAAGTAAATGTTTAACTATTTTATTCATTTTGTTAAACAAAAGACAATTCAAAAAAGCAAAATAATTATTTTTATGTATTGAAAATTGAAAATCAATTTATTACATAATTTTTAAAAAAATATTTTATTAAAAACAAAAGAATAATAAATCGTCTTTTTTAACACCAAAATTCATTTTTTAAACGTACACTTATGTAATTTTACGACCTTTCAAAATAATGTTCATGGACTACCAACCATGAACCATGAATTATGAATTATGCAGCAAAGTGTTTTCACTTTTTCATTGACCTTATATTTATTGTTTGTCGCCTTTCATGTTTTCGGACAACAAGGCAAACCCGAACAACCCGAACACGGACCCGGTGGCTGGGGCGAGTACCAACACGAAGAAATACAAATCATTGCCGAATATGCTGAGGAAGCTGACGGCTACTGGATGTATCTGCCCGCTTCGCCTAGGCCCGATACTGCGGATGTGGTCGTATTTATACATGGTTTCGGGGCGCACAATCCGGTGGCTTATGGTTCTTGGATTAAGCACTTGGTCAGTCGTGGTAATATTGTCATTTTTCCGCGTTATCAGAAAAAATTACTCATTCCCAAACCCACTAAAAAATATGCGCCCAATAGTGCCAAAGGTATAAAAGATGCCATTGCATATTTGGAGCGGGAACATGAAATCGTACCACGATTGGAAAATGTCGTCTATACCGGACACTCTTATGGAGCTAAAATCGCCGCATACTTTGCCGTAAAATATGCCGAATACGGGCTTCCAAAACCCAAAGCATTATACGCCGTACAGCCGGGAACCATGGAATTTAAAGGCGCACAACTCAAACACTATGGCGATATGGATGAGGATATTAAAGTATTGAATGTAGTGGGAGAAAAAGATAAAATTGTAGGTGACAATTTGGCTTTACTCATTCACAACACTGCCGGAGCAAAGCATAAAAACCTCATTCTCAGTGCTGCCGACAAACGCCGCAAAAAACCCAAATTGGATGTAACACACGCTGCACCCTGCGGATTGGATAGGGATTTTTCTGCCTTCAAACGTAAAAACTACATTATGAAAGCCGTTTATATAAGAGCCGAGACCGATGCTATTGATTATTACTGTTATTGGAAGTTGCTGGATGCACTGATGGATTGTTCTTTTTATAATAAAAATTGCGAATATGCCTTTGGCAATACCGAACAACAGACTTTTATGGGGCTTTGGAGCGATGGCAATCCCATAGAACCTATGCGCGTATTTACTCAACCTGTTTATCCTAAAAAGACAAAACGAAGGAATAAAAAAATTGGAAAACCGGATGAAAAAAAGTAAATTGCAACTTAAATTTTGTCAACGCACAAACTATGAACCATGAACCAACAACTATGAACTAACAACCATTATGAGCAAGAAAAAAATCGTTGTATTGACCGGAGCTGGTGTTAGTGCAGAGAGTGGTATCAAGACCTTTCGCAACGCAGACGGCTTGTGGGAAGGCTATGATGTTATGAAAGTAGCTTCACCACAAGGTTGGGCTGAAGATATGGCATTGGTGCTTGATTTTTATAATCAGCGTCGCGCCCAGCTCGATACTGTACAGCCCAATGCTGCTCATACAGCCTTAGCCGAACTGGAAGAAAAATATGAGGTGACCATCATTACACAAAATGTAGATGACCTCCATGAGCGTGGCGGTTCCACGAATATTATACACTTGCATGGTGAACTCAAAAAAATGCGTAGCACCAAAGATGAACGTCTGATTTATGACTATAAAGACCCTATAAAAATTGGTGATACTTGCGAAAAAGGTGCTCAACTTCGTCCGCATATTGTATGGTTTGGAGAGGCTGTGCCTATGCTTGAAAAAGCCGCCGTAACGACCATGAATGCTGATATATTAATCATCATTGGTACTTCTATGCAAGTGTATCCTGCCGCCGGATTGATAGGCTATGCTGATACCCACATACCCAAATATTTCATTGACCCGCGCCCCTCAATTCATGCTTCCGATTATCCTAACCTTACTATTTTTGCACAAAAAGCCACCGAAGGTGTTCGTCGGGTTGTTGACATATTGATGCAAGAATAATTAGCTGCTTTTTTTATAGAAGAACGATTTTTATACATTATTTATATTTTATATTTAAAAATATTTTCTCAAAAAAAGTAACTATAACTTATTTTTATCGTTAAAAATAATAACGATATACAATAAGTATTATCTTTGCCAAATGCTTTTAAATGAAGTGTGAGGTGGGCGAATTGCATATACGATGAAATTGCTTTTCAGGTAGTTGATTGTCAGGTGTTTACGAATAATAAAATGATGACTAAGTTTGCTTTCCTATCCAAATCACTTCGAAATACATACAAATTAGAATGTCCATTATAACTAAAAAATCCGAAGCGTTTTTATTCAAATATTTAAATAATGCTTCTCCTACGGGCTTTGAAGCTCCGGGACAAAAACTTTGGTTGGAATATATCAAAGCCTATATTGATGAATACGAAATAGATGACTACGGTACAGTATTCGGGGTCATCAATCCGGGTAAGGATTACAAAGTGGTGATTGAGGCTCATGCAGATGAGATTTCTTGGTTTGTCAATCATATTGATGACAAAGGCTTTATCAAAGTGATTCGGAATGGTGGTTCCGATCACCAAATCGCGCCTTCAAAACGAGTGAATATTCACACCAAAAAAGGTATTGTAACAGGTGTTTTTGGGTGGCCCGCCATCCATACCCGTCGTGGTGGCGAGAAAGAAAAAATCCCGACGATAAAAACTATATTTCTTGATGTGGGAGCCAATACCAAAGAGGAAGTTCTTGAAATGGGTATTCATGTCGGTTGTGTAGTTACTTATCCCGACGAACTGATACTCCTCAATAATCGCTACTATGCCGGACGTGCATTGGACAATAAAATGGGTGGATTTTGCATAGCCGAAGTTGCCCGATTGTTGAAGAAAAATAAAGTCAAACTTCCGTACTCACTATACATCGTCAATTCGGTGCAAGAGGAAGTCGGTTTGCGCGGTGCAGAAATGATTGCGCGACGCATTCAGCCCAATGTCGCGCTCGTCACCGATGTCACGCACGATACTCACACGCCCATGCTTTCGCCCAAAGAACTCGGTGACATCAAAACCGGTGAAGGTCCGACGATCACTTACGCTCCTGCCGTTCACAATATCCTTCAAGATTTGATAGCTGACACCGCCAAAAAGAAAAAAATCCCCCTTCAGCGCGAAGCCGCCTCTCGACAAACGGGTACAGATACCGATGCCTTTGCCTATTCCAATCAAGGTGTGCCTTCGGCACTCATTTCGCTCCCTATACGCTATATGCACACCACCGTAGAAATGGCACACAAAGATGACATCGAAAACCTCATTCGCCTGATTTACGAAACCCTCCGAAAAATCAAGAGAAACCACAGCTTTAAATACTTTTAATGTGTTGATGTGCTGATAGTAGAATAACTTTCACGACAACACGTCAGCACATCAGCACATCAACACATGTTTATCAAAAAACTCATTGACCTGATTTTGTATAGCAATCTGTTTATTGCTTGCTGTGCAGTGGCGATGACCTGGCAAACACAACTCCTCTTGGGAGAGGAATTGGCTTTTACACCATTGATTGGTTTGGTGTTTTGTGCAACTTTGGTGATTTATGCTTTGCATCGTGTAGTGGGCATGTCGAAAGTCAAAGATTTTTTGGATGTTGAGCGGTTTCATGTCATTCAAAATTATCATACACATATCTTATTTTATGCAGCACTCGCCCTGATTGGTGGTGCGGTCTGTTTCTTCTATCTGCCCCTTCGTGTCCAACTTGTTTTAGTCATTCCCGCTTTATTTTCTATCGCTTATGTCTTGCCCTTCTTGGGTTCGGAGCGCACCATGCGACTGCGAGATGTGGATATGATTAAGATATTTCTTGTGGCAGGTGTGTGGGCTTATGTCAGTGTATTGCTGCCTGCGGTAGAGGCGGGTTTGTGGTATGAAAAAAAGGTGTGGCTGATGTTTGCTGAACGTTGTTTATTTGTTTTTGCGATTACGCTGCCTTTTGATATTCGGGATTTGAAAGTTGACAGGCACAATAAAGTCAACACCTTACCCGCTCAACTTGGCGTATCGACTACCCTGCGACTCGCTTTTGTGTTAATGTCTTTATTTATCATTTTGGCTTATGCCAATTATTATACGCCTGCTTTTTTTGCCTTATCGGTCTCTGCGGTACTGACCTCCATTTTTATTTACCTTTCACCACGTTTTACACACGATTATTATTTTACAGGATTGATGGACGGAACTATGATCCTACAATTTGCTTTGTGTTATTATGTGTTGACGTGTTGAAGTAAAAAAGTCCACCGATTAAGAGTAATCGGCAGACTTAGGTAAATAATTGCTAAAATTAAAATCGTATGGTTAAGGGACGATATGAATATATTTTATTTTTTATATTAAAATTATTTTAATTAAAAATTTATATTTTATTAAAATAATTTATAATAATATTCTCGCTCATCTGTACTATAAGGTGAAAATCGTTATTGTAATGTAAAATAATAAATGTAAAAGTGTATAATGTGAATGTTTTTTAATAATAATTTGATTTTCAAAATTTTAAATATATAACAATTTAAAAATAAATAACTTCATGTCCTATCGACACTTTTACATTTTACATTTTGTGTTTTACAACTTGTCCCGACGAATGACGGGATTTT
>CALIZI010000212.1 GCA_938028705.1 uncultured Saprospiraceae bacterium
GCCGCTCCTACGGAGCTTAGGAGGTTTTGGGGATTATTTTACTACAAACAGGGTCGGTACTAACGTACCTTTATCGCAAAAAGTTGATTTGCAAGTCTCAACTCATTTTAATCGCACAGGTCGGCTAAAGTCGTCAGTACAATATTTATAAATTGCCAAGTTCGCGTTCAATTTCATCAATGGAAAGCTCTTCGTAACGGTCTTGTACCAATAGGTTCAATATATTATAATCATTACGAGTACCGACATGGGCAGATATGTAGTCCAATTTTTGAGAAGCTAATTGCAAATTATTGATTTTTGCCCAAAGTTGTAGTTTAGATAAGGGAATAATTTGGTGGTTTTGACTTACATCTTTCATTCGTCTGTTTGCCATGACTTGTTGTATTTCCAACATTTTTAGCTTGGAATAAACAATTGTCTCAATCCTATTCTTCATGTAATATTAAAGTCTTTTTTAATGCAGTGTAATATGACACCAATTTGTACTTAAAGACTTAATCTAAATATTAAAATATGCGATAAATGTGACAAGGCTAATGAGGTGTTATTATATTTCATTTAGATGTGTGAAATTATTGTAAATGATATTAAAATTTTTATTTTTAAATTATTATAAATTTTTTATTATAAATAAATTTAATTAAAAAATTACTAATCAATATTTTATAAATAATTTAAAATTAAACTATAATAATTGAGTTAGTAAAGTTAAATTTTCTTATACAGGGAATACACAACTTCTCCACTGTTTTTATTTTTTAAAGTATAAATATTTGTGAGGTCGCTTTGTTGGTCGAGATATTCTTTTGTGACGCTGTTTTCGACTACAGCAAACCAACTTTCCCAAATCACAATGTCGCCGGAGGCAAGGTATTTCATGATGTTCTTTTTCAAGTTGAGGCGTTGGGTGTCGTCAAAATGGTCAATATCAAGCACTTCGCTCAAGTAGGGGTGAGCAAACATGTAGCGTTGGTCGGGCTTTGAATGTTGTCGGGCAATATCAGCAACATGAATGGCATCGCGCTGATCTGCCGAGAGGTTCATATCTGTATTCCAATTGATAGCCGCAGGATTATGGGTAAAAGGAAAAATGAATATGTACGCTATCAACAAAGCTTGCAAGAGCCATTTAGCCTTGATTTTTTCTTTAAAAATATCTTCTGTAATGGCATTAAAACCTGCCAGTGCAATAATCGCTATCAGGGGAATGACCCCGACGAATACTCTGTTGAGTCCCATTGAATTAAAAATTCCTAAATACCAAAACAGGGTGTGTGCTGTGAAAAAAGCAAAAAATCCAAGTAAGACCAATAGCCCCAATTCAAGTTTGAGGGTCTGCCGGATAGCCTTCCAAATTATACCGATAATACCTATACAAAGCAGTATATATATCGGTATGCCGATGACATAATTGAGTTGTTCGACAAAATGAAACAGCTTGCCACTACCGTAGCGACTACTCAAATGTGCATAAGGAATTTTGTTGAATACCCATAAAAAATCATGATATATGAAGTAGCCTGCAATCGAATAGACAATATGCCCGATGGATAATAAAGGTAGTATTTTCCATGCTTTTTTTAATAAAAAATAAAGACCGAATACGCCGATAATAATCAAGCCTTCTGACCGGACAAAAGGCAAAAACGACAGTATCAGGGCGGCTGTGATGTGCCTGTCTTTGAGTACAAAATATAAACAAAGGCTAATGAATAAAGCAAACAAAGGTTCAGTCAAACCAGAGAAGGTGAGGACAAAATTGAGCGGTGCAAAAATGACGATAATGGCTGCCACAATGGGGTTTTTGAGGTCTAATAGTTGGGCAATTTTGAAGGTCAGAAAAACGGTACAGCCCGTCACCAAAGCATTAAATACCTTGACTCCGATAAAGCCAAACTGAGCAAAAGGACTCGCCAATAAAACAAAGATCGGCTTTGCCCAATGGTCGAAAAAAAGTGCCGGATGCGTCGGCGCATATCGCGCAAAAAGGTAGTGGTGAATGCTATCGCCCGAATCGCCTGTGCCGTCGAAAAAGTACAGCATTATAAAGGCTATAATTGTATAAGCGAAGATGAGTATGGATATAGTATTTTTCAATATTTGGTTGAACGGATAATTGGTTGAACAGTTTATCAGGTAATTCAGAGAACTAAGTTTATAAATATTTATTTTTTAAAAATAATTTATTATTAATATTTTATAAAAAACAACACAAATACTATCGACCGCATTAGCCTGATTAACTAATTACCTAATCAACCGATTAACTAATTCTCAACCCAACTCCGCCATTTGCATAAACTGCATATCGTGTAATTCGCGATAATGTCCGTCTTCAATTTGCAGCAATTCATCATGCGAACCAAACTCTTGTAATTCGCCCTTGTTCAAGACCAAAATATTATCGGCATGTCGAATCGTGGAGAGGCGATGCGCGATAATGATGGAGGTGCGTTTGGTGATTAGTTTTTCGATGGCGTACTGAATGACGGCTTCCGTTTCGGGGTCTATGGAGGAGGTGGCTTCGTCGAGAATCAGAATGTCGGGGTCAAAAACTAAGGCACGGACAAAGGAAATCAGTTGGCGTTGACCCATAGAAAGCGTGGCACCGCGTTCCATGACTTCATAATCATATCCATTCGGGAGGCGTTCTATAAAGTCGTGTGCGCCAATGAGTTTTGCAGCTTCCACGACTTCTTCGCGTGTGATGCGTGTATCGCGCAAGGTGATATTTTCCATGACCGAACCCGAAAATAAAAAGACATCCTGCAAGACCATTGCTATACGGGAGCGCAAACTTTCAAGGTCGTAGTCTTGTATCGGCGTACCGTCTATGAGGATAGTGCCGCCCTTGATTTCGTAGAAGCGATTGAGGATATTGATAATCGTGGTTTTGCCCGACCCTGTACTGCCGACAATGGCAAGCGTCTCGCCGGGCTGCACATCGAAACTCAGGTTTTTGATAATCGGCTCGTCGTCGAGGTATTCAAAATCCACGTTTTTAAAGATAATTTCGCCTTTGAGTGCTGTGGCTTTTTTGATGCCTTCGTCGGTTATTTTGAAATCGGTATCCAAGATGCCGAATACCCTGTCGGCTGCTACAAGTCCCATTTGAAGGGTATTAAATTTATCTGCCAACATCCGCACCGGACGAAACAACATTCCAAGATACAATGGAAAAGCAATCAGCACACCAAGCGTGACTTCGCCATTAATGACACCCTTCGCGCCCCACCATACCAACAAGCCGAGCGAAGCCGCAGAGAGTATTTCTACAAAAGGAAAAAATATGGCATAATACAAAATCGAATTGAGGTTGGCTTTGGTGTATTCGTCATTTATTTTTTTAAAATTTTTTAATTCTTTTTCTTCTGCATTAAAAATTTGAACGATACGCATCCCACTAATCCGTTCTTGCAAAAAAGCGTTCATCACCGCGATTTGATTGCGGACAATCTCGTAAGCGGCTTTTACTTTTTCTTTAAAAATATAGGTTCCCCAGATCAATACCGGAAAGGTAATCAGGCAGATCAGGGTCAGTTTCCAACTCGTCCACAACATGATAAACAGCACCGCAAAGAGGGTCAAAACATCGGCAATAATCGAAATCATGCCTTGCGAAAAAACGGTATTTATGGTCTCAATATCGTTGATGGTGCGGGTGGTGGACGTACCGATAGGCGTGCGGTCGAAGTAGGTCAGGCGCAGGTTGGTGATGTGCCTGAACACGCGCACCCGCAGGTCACGTATGACGGATTGCCCCAACCAACTTGTGGAGTAAATGAATACATATCGCATCACCGATTCGAGTACCAATACGCCGAAAAGTATCGCCATCATCATCACCAAGCCCTTTGCGTCAAAAGCCATAATGTACTCATCCACAGTACGTTGGATAAGGTAAGGGCGCAAAATAACAACAGGCGCAAGCAGTACCGACAATATGCCCGCCAAAGCAAAAATCCCTCTGTATGGCAAGCCCAATTTGAGTACCCTTTTAAGTAGGGTTAAATCAATGTATTTGTTGATGTTCATCTAAAGCGCAAGTTACGAATGTATTTGTAATTTGGATAAGGGTTAATCAGGTAATTAGCTTGACAATGTCATGTTCGATTTTTATTTAATATAGTTGGCATTTTACTCTTGAATTTGGGCTAAAACTCGTCAGACATTTAAACTTTGCAGGAAAAATATGACATCATCGGTGAATTTTGAAAATGTCAGACGAGTTTTAGCCCAAATTCGGAAAAAATATCCCATGTTAAATACAAGCATATTTTTGTTTTTAAACATGATATTGTCAAGTTAGATTATAGTGATGTAAAAAAATAATATTGTAAAAAATATAAATTATTTTATGAAAAAATCTTTTTCATCGTCTTACACTGACTACTTAAACTATAACAGGAGAGTTAGCGATTCGTTGAATCACCGATGTGTTATTTTCAAGTTAGCGGATCATAAAAAAAGTCCATCGGCTGTCGAACCCGATGGACTTAAAGATTTGAAACAGAGTGCGAATCTGTTTGCTTGCCATTTTTCAAATTAAAACCATTATTCTCTTTCAAAAGAAAGATGAACTTATATGATGAACGAACAAGCTGATAAATACGCTGCCTGTTTAAAGTTTTTTTTTTGAAAAAAATTTAGTGGAGAGTGGGAGAGTAAAGAGTTTGAGAGTGACGAATAGAGTAGATATACTGTATTAGGTTTAAAATTATACTTTTTATTTTACAAAATGTTTCATTGTTATATTGCTATATTGTTGATAAACAGGTATTTATGATTTGATTTTGGCTATATACAACAATAAAACAATGTAACAATCTAACCATA
>CALIZI010000213.1 GCA_938028705.1 uncultured Saprospiraceae bacterium
AAAAATTGTTTTTAAGTTGATAAAATATTATATTAAAAATATACTTGACAGCTAAAGCAGTCATTACAGTATCTACAATTTGTATTTATCAAACCAAAGATGCATTTTAATATTACAAATCCACTTATGTGTGTCACACTCAATACTTATTTTCAATAATAAAAATATTACTGACGAATCAGTTGACCAATATACCTTGACAATATAATGTTTTAAAAACAAAAATATGTTTGTATTTAATATGGGATATTTTTTCCGAATTTGGGCTAAAACTCGTCAGACATTTAAACTTTGCAGGAAAAATATGACATCATCGGTGAATTTTGAAAATGTCAGACGAGTTTTAGTCCAAATTCAAGAGTAAAATGCCAAATATATTAAATAAAAATACACTATGAAATTGTCAAGATAATTTCCCACAATACAATATGGTTCGTCTCAATGTTTATCCGAAAATAGACCTACACATCATGGACATAGACGAGTACCCGGGCGGTGTCGGCGAACCCGGTACACCTCCGGCTACACCTGCTTTGGCAAATGCACTTTTGCTGCTACGGGCGAGCGGGTGAGAAGTTTGCCTTTGGTGAAATCGGGGTATAAATTTGTGTGACACCTATCTACGGTGCTTCCAACTCGTGTCTCCGAAATACAGTCTGCAATTGTCTTATATAATACAATTGCAGACTTTTTTATGTATTAAAATAAATAAATTATATAAAAGAAAACACTCCTAATTATTTGATTTTCAAGTTCTTATCACAACACCATCCACCCTATCATCAGTATTTACTATCCAATTTTGGCTCTGAAATTGATGTTTTGGCAGCATGGATAAAATTATAATCATGGCATTGGCAATGCTAATACTCACCAATGTCACCTATGGACAAGGAGAGAACAGTTGGCAATTCAAACGCAAGAAAGATAAGATAGAAATTTATACTCGCAATATTACTGAGACAGGTGTAAAAGAACTCAAATTGCACACCCAAATGAAAACTTCACTGAATAGCATCTTTGCTTTATTCGATGATGTATCACGAAATACCGATTGGGTCTATGGTGCCAAAGAAGCCAAAATATTAAACATTATCGCTCCTAATCACATGATAGAATATACGGTATCAGATTTCCCTTGGCCCCTCCAAGACAGAGATTTGGTGACCAATTCGGTAGTTGAGCAAGATCCCGAAACAAAAGTGGTCAGAGCAAGGTCGGTGGCAGTACCGGAGGCTTATCCTAAACGTAAAGGTCTTGTGCGTATCACGAAATTGGATGCCGAATGGACATTAACGCCCCTTCCCGATAGCATCATAGATATTGTTTATGTGATTAAAACCGACCCGGGCGGCAATATTCCTGTTTTTCTGACAAATATATTTATTGATAAAGGACCAATTCAGACGATAGAAAAAATGCGTGAAATGCTCAAACTCCCCGAATATAAGGATGCCAAAGTAGATTATATTGAGGACTTGGAAGACCAAGAACAATCAGATTTTTAGTTTATCCTCACACAGCGAAACCACTACCATTCTTTCAATGATGTTGTGACTATAGATTCATATATAGCCTGCGAATGTGTTTTATAATACAATCGTAGGCTATTTTTTTGTATATTCGCTACTTGCCAATATGTCATACACTTTAAAAGTGTCTGACATCTACAAGTCAAAGTTTATACAATATGAATAAAGAAATATTTTTAATAATTATATTTTCAATAATATTAAAAAACATTCAAGCTCAATCCACATTAAATCAATTCGTACAAGACCCCGATGTACAACATGCAGGAGTCAGTTTTTGCGCCATTGATATAGCAGCTAATCGCATAGTAGCCGAGCATAATGCAGATTTAAGTCTCATCCCCGCCTCCTCGCTGAAGGTGGTGACAACGGCTACGGCATTGGGCATATTGGGTGCTGATTATCGCTTTGAGACCCGACTCGAATACAACGGACAACTCTCCGCAGACGGTACATTGCGTGGCAATGTCTATATCACAGGCACAGGCGACCCTACGCTTGCTTCGCCCGATATGGAAGGTGTAAAAAGTTTCGATGCACTGATGCAAAACTTTGTTGATGCTATTAAAAAAGCGGGTATTCGTCGTATTGAGGGATTCGTAGTCGGCGATGCTTCTTTTTACGAAACAGCCGCTACCGGACGCACTTGGATATGGGAAGATATGGGCAATTATTATGCAGGTGGCGCATACGGTTTGAATATTCATGAAAACCTGTATTACATGGATTTTCGCCTCTCTCCCACCCTCAATCAAGCCCCAACATTCAAGACTACCCGCCCCGAAGTACCTGATTTACAGGTTTTTAACGAACTGCAATCTGCTGGTGCCAAGTCCGGCGACAATGCCTATATCTTTGGTTCGCCTTACACACGCACACGCTATATACGCGGCACATTACCCATAGGCGCAAAGACTTTTACCATTAAAGGCTCTATTCCCGAACCTGCCTATTTTGTAGCACATCACCTCTCCGAAAATCTTGAAAAAAACGGCATTTACACAGGCGATTGTGTCACTACACAACGTTTATTATTACAAAAAGAAAAACGAAATTTATCAAGAAAAGTCATTGCTACTATCCAATCGCCGCCGCTCAAAAAAATTGTAGAAAGAGCAAATATGAAAAGTGTAAACTTGTATTGCGAAAGTCTGTTGAAAGCTATGGGACAACGCAAGTCGGGCAAAGGCACTAGCACAGCAGGCTTAGAAGCTATACAAGATTACTGGACAGAACGCGGCGTAAATATGAAAGGCTGCATCATGAAAGACGGTAGCGGCTTATCGCCACGCAATGCCGTTTCCGCAAAACACTTTGCACAAATCATGCGAAAAATCGCCAAAGACCCCACTGTTTTTGATCACTTTTACGACTCGCTGCCCGTAGCTGCCCGTAGCGGTTCGCTCTCCGGCATGTTTAAAGGTACAAAAGCTGCGGGAAATCTCCGGGCAAAAAGCGGCTACATGGAAGGCGTAAGAAGCTACACCGGATATGTCAAAAACGCAGCGGGCAAAGACCTTGCTTTTTCTATTATTGTCAATAATTATTCGGGCAGCAGTGGGGATATGCGACGAAAAATAGAACAACTGCTTTTAGGAATACTTGATTAAACAGACAAGTTTATCCAAACGACAAAAGTAGTTGACACTCTTGGAATCTGATGTTAAAAATCAAAACAAAATTTAAATACTCCGTTTGCTAAACTTCAAAAAGTTTGGTCTCCGATAGCTATCGGAGAAGTAAAGCACTGATTTTTAGCTAATTATGAATTTCAGTGCCTTACCCACGTTTAGCAAACTTGAAAAGTTTACCAAACGGCTTACTTATATTTTGTGTAAAATTACTATCGTATGAAGTGTCAACCAATTGGATAAACTTGTCATTAAACACATATTTAAATCTACTTTTGTAAAAAATAATCAAAAAACACTTATCGTAGCCGTCAGTCCTTCACCATTTATTGTCTGTCGTCTGCCGTCCACCGTCAAATGTTAAACAAAATCACCGCATACTATCGCGCTTGTTATCAGGCAGATTTTCGCACCGTCAATCTCACCAATTTTTACGGTAATAAAGTTCGTTATCAACACATACTTGATACTGCCGAATTGCTCGAAGGGCGTATAGACAACTACCCCGTTTCTACCGAATGGGCAGAAAAAACCGGACAGCACCTTGCCATTTATTCCAAAGAACAAACCTTGTATTGCTGTGCATTTTTCGTACATGGAGAGACGCGATTATTGGGTAAAAAACAAGAAGTATTCGCGCCGCTTTTTTTGTATGAAGCCAAATTAATTTGGGAAAATAAAGTCGCTTATCTCAATATTAATTCCGAAAAAACTATTATCAATCCGAGCATTATCAATGTATTGAGAAACGCCACAGATAACTCACAATCAAGTATTTATGACAGTCTATCGACTGAATTACCAAAAGGAATTATAGGGTTTACAGCAGTCGCAATGATAGAAGAACAACTCCAAAAATTCTTCCCCGATTTAGACCTTTCCGACCTCAAAGGCTACCCTGATGTATATGACGAAGCGGCTATAAAAATCATTCGTGCCAACAAGCCGGAAGAAGGCAAATTCAAACTCCTTCCGGCAATAGGCTTGGGCGTAATGAAAAAATCTATGGCATCGCGCGGCATACTGACCGAGTTGGAAAGTATGGTGCAAGCGGATGATTTTTCCGTACCGATTCAAGCTGTTTTTGGTCTGCAAAAAACATCAAAAGCACTCAAAATCAAAGGTGATTTTATGATTCCGGTGACGCTGAGTGAAAGCCAACAAGCAGTTTTTCGTTCTGCCTTCCGGCATAATTTGACGCTCGTAGTTGGTCCGCCCGGAACGGGGAAATCATTTACGATAGCAGCACTCGCTGTGGAATTTCTCACACGCGGGATGTCCGTCTTGATTGCTTCCAAAAACGACCAAGCCGTCAATGTCATTGCCAATAAAATAGACCGCGATTTTGGTTTGTCGCAGGTTGTCGTCAATGCCGCGAATAAAGATTATAAAAAAGCCCTGCAAGCCCGACTCAAAAATCTCCTTGCAGGTATGACACCCAAAAGTGACCCTTCAAAAATCGAAAAAATACAAATTGCACTTGAGCAACTTTCTGCCCTCGTCGCACGACTCGAACATACTGCCGAAATAAGAGAAAAAATTGAAAAAGAAGAAGGTGAAATTTTGTATAATCACCAAAACGGATTGCTAAAAATCAATGAAAAGAGAAGAAAATATATAGAGTTTTTTAAAATGGAAAATTTAGAAATATTTGAAAAATATTTTCCGATAGAAACTATACAGAAAAAACTCGAAAATCGTACTCCTTTATGGGATTTAATGTTTGAAATTGAAAGAAATATTATTCAACGACACGAACATACAAGGCGTTTGGTCAGCGAATCTTTTGCTCATTATTTGAATGAAGGATTAAGGATGTATCGCGGCACGATGCAAAAACTTTTGAAGGCAATTCGCGCCCGTACCGGCAATAAAAAAGAAGGGATTTTTGGAAATATTGACTTTGGAAAAGTGTTGGATACCTTGCCTGTTTGGACGGTCAATACGGCGGATGTTCACACCGTTTTGCCCTTAGGAAAAGAGGTATTTGACTTAGTGATTATTGATGAAGCAACGCAGTGCGATATGGCGAGTATTCTGCCGCTTTTGCAACGCGGCAAACGCGCTGTCATCGTCGGCGACCCTAAGCAATTGCGGCATTTATCTTTTCTTTCTCGTCAACAACAAGAACTACTTTGCACACAATATGATTTACAAAATATTGATAATGAATTACTTAATTATCGTGAAAAAAGTGTATTGGATATAGTATTCGATACCATCCCCAATCAAAAGCAAGTTCAATTCCTCAACGAACACTACCGCAGTATGCCGGACATTATTGGTTTCAGCAATGCGCGTTTTTACGATAATCATCTTACAGTAATGACCGCTACCCCTGCCACCCAAAGTCACCAACATATCTTCCTCCACCCAACCGAAGGCAAACGCTATAAAACGGGTTATAACAAAACAGAAGCCGAAGCCCTACTTACCGAAGTAGAGCGCATCATGACCGAAGAAAAATTTATTCACGACAGCCTTTGTCAGAGCATTGGCATCCTCTCCCCTTTCCGCGAACAGGTCAATTATTTTCAAAAACAAATCAGTCAGCGGTTCTCTGCACAGCAAATAGAACGTCATCGTATTTTGGTCGGTACACCTTTCAACTTTCAAGGCGAAGAACGCGATGTGATGCTACTCTCTTTTGTCTTGGACAATACCTCACATCCCTCTGCATTTCAATACCTCAATCGTGCCGATGTCTTTAATGTCAGCATCACGCGAGCGCGTGCCTTACAGCATGTTTACACCTCTTTCGACCCTAAGCAATTTAGCTTCAATAACCTCGTTTTCGATTACGTCAATAGCTTAACACAAAATACAGATACCACCCAACACTCCCACGATGTACCACCAGATGAATTTATGCTTGAAGTTGCCGATACTTTACTTGATTTTGAAGTCCGTCAGCTCTATCGTGCCTACCCTATCGCGGGTGTAGAGATTGATATTGTGGTCATCAATCAAGCCGGACAAACCCGCTGTATCGACCTCGTCGGCTACCCGGGCGAACACGAAGATGTACTGCCCTTAGAGCGTTGGCGGATGTTGGAAAGAGTTGGTATGCGAGTGTTTTTTCTGTCTTACTCGCGTTGGTATTTTGAACAGGAACGCTGTGTGGATGCTTTGAGAGAATTTGTCGGATAGCAGTACAGGCGATTTCAGTTGCCATGTGACTACAATTTATTATTTTGACATGGCGACTGAAGTCGCCTGTACAGTTCTACATTTGCAAAAATTCTACATTTATACTATCTTTGAAAAAACTATCAATATGGCATATTCGGATTTTTCAGCAAGTGAACCTCGAAAAAGGTACTATCCAAGCCGCCGCTCAACTCATCGGTGCAAAAATGATGAACGAAAAAGAGAACAAACCCGTCGATACGCTATACGGCTGTTCGACAACAGGCGTGGAGTGGCGTTTTTTAAAATACACTAATCATCAAATCATTATCGACGGTACGCGCTACCTGATAAATGAACTCCCCGAACTACTCGGCGTTCTACAATTCATCATCGAGGAAAGTAGCAAGCAAATTCCTGAACTTGTCTTGTCCAATTAGTCCGTTTCTTCCCTGTAATCGTAGAGCAAATTCCTAAACTTGCTTTACAAATCAGACTCAATTTTCACCAATATGTTCATTCAATTCGTTCACTAATTCATAGATGGTTGTGGAAGGCTTGGCATCTGCGGGATTTAAGCCTTCACAATGCGTACAAAGCATCATGGCATTATTAATCGCAAAATTTTGATTGCCGTATTTTTCTAAAAACTCATAAACGTCTGTAAGATTCTTTTCGTATTTTTTTCCTGTATTTTGAAGAAAAATTTTATTTAATATGTCAATATATTGATGACGTTTTATTGCGGTGTCCAAATACTGAAAATGCAAAACATACCACAACTCAAAAGCCTCATTGGAAAAGCCCACTGAAATGTCATTTTCAAGGGCTGTAATACAGGCTTGATTGACTCGTTTTTTCGGAAAATCGTCTCGGTCAAATACTGCCCAAACATAAGTGTAAGGTGGTAGATAAGGCGAGGTATTGCGCTCGTCGCGGTATTCGATTGCTTTTTCTACCACATCAATAGTATTGCTGCCTTCACCGCGAATATCTATCGTGTCCAACATGTCTTTAGGCAAGCGTTCTTTGAAGGCATTGAAGTAGTTGGGTTCGGTGCGCTCACCCTCACATACGATGAGAAAATACTCGCGCGGTTTGCTTTGTTCGGGCTTTCTGTCGTCGTTTATTTTAGCGGACTTCAAAGCTTCTACATAAGCTGCAAAATCAAATTTATCCTTTTTTCTCCTTGACATTTCATTGGCTTTTAACTTATGTTTCGCACCACTTTTTGAAAAATAATAATTAGCGGTTTTTGGCACGAAAAAGCAAAAATCTAATGCTTTTATGAACAAAATGCCTTGATATTTTGAATGAAAAATTTGGCAATTGACTATTTTTATTTTTTTA
>CALIZI010000214.1 GCA_938028705.1 uncultured Saprospiraceae bacterium
TGGACTATTCCAAAATCTCAAAACGTACTCAATATCAGGACTTTGCATCGAACTGAAGGACGATGGCAACAGTTTTGGAGAAAAATTGATGCTTATGGGGTGGCAGCATAAAAGTACATCATATTACGGTTACACCCCTTCAAAGACGGAACGGAACAAGCGATCAACCACATCGTTATGGCAACAGGTTATCGGGCAAAAATAGAGGACTTTTTGGAAAGAGGAAGGGAGGTTTTGGATGATTATGGATTGCCTTGTCCGCCTGTCGGAACGGGATTTCATCAAGGGATTTATTTCAATGGCTTTGATAATTATAAATTGGGCGGTGCTTTGGGAACGATTTTTAATGATTCGGCGGCTATTGTGGAGGATATTAAGAATGGGAAGTAAGATCTGCGCTATTTTGCTTGCATAATTCATACAAGGTTCTAAAGGCAGCTATGATTTATTATATATTGTTAGCAAACGTTTATCTATAATTGCCCGATGAGCTTTTCAGATATTTTATTTGATAATTCATTATTATTAAACATTTCATCAATTATAGGCACTATTTTTTTCTTGAATAAGTTAACTTTTTGTTCTGCTTTTGATATTGCTATTTGTAAATCATTTTTATTAACTTTTTCTATAATAGGTTCAAAGTTTATATTTTCTGGAATTTCCTTAATCTCAACGTCTTCTCCTACTTTTCTTGCATACATCATAGCGTGACCCATCAATAAATTATGCCAGTTTTCAGATTCCAAACTGATTAATTCTTTCCAGTAAATTAAATCTCCTAAATCACAACAACACTGAGGAGAAAATAGTATTTTATTGTTTTCAAAAAGCATATAGCCACCAGTTAAAGGAGCTAAGTTATTATCGATATTATCTAAAGATAAGTCTTTAGTACAAGTCAACTCTATTATTTTTTTAATGATTTCGGGTTTGTTAATTTCATCGACAGATATAAACCAAGAGCCCGAATATGTTGGTTTAATTCCCAGTTCTTTAAGAAAGTCGTTCCAATAGTTATTCCACTTATCTGTTCCAATTACATTCTGTGATTTTTCTTCTATCCAATCACTAGGTTCAAATTCTACGGTCGGTTCAAGTAATATCATTGGTCGGTTTTATGTTTGTTAACGGTCGCGTGTATTTATCCGAATTGTTAAGCAGACTATCAATTCTTCCACTTAATTCAATCACTCCCAAAACCCCAAAATCAAGATAATATTGTCCAACATTATTCACTTTTCTTGTCGGATGTTTTAACTTCGTTCTATCACCTCGATAATTTCACTCAAATTATTGACATGAAGTATCTCTACATGTTTATTCTAATTTAGACTTTGGACAGAGGAAATTGGGAAATTGGGAAATTAGGTAATCCCGATAACTATCGGGACTTTATTAGATTTTTACAAAAATAATTAATTACATGTTTTATTTTATTAATAAAATTCATTCAATTGATTATCAATGAGTTAAGGTTTTAAACCGAGTTTCCCTCTCGGCTGAGCCGAGACTAATTTCCATTTTGTCCAAAGTCCAATTCTAATGTCCATTATTATCAATTATCCTTTTGATAATATAGAAATTAACGAAACAAACGACTTAGTAACGATCATCCAAAATGCTCCAACGAAAATAATGCATCCATAGTAACAAATTGGTCGTAATTCTGCCTTGTTGGATTGCAATAAATCATCCAATATACGGCGTTCCAATTTTCTTCCTATCATTATTAATGTCGCTTTATCTGCCAAATTTAAGAACTTAAAGCGAGATTGACAAGTTTTATATTTCGCTTTATCTATGTTTTTTTGTAAGATAAAGCGAGATTAAATTTTATTTTATATAAAAAATTATTCAACAACTTCATACTTCCAATCATCCACTGTTTTCTGTTCGCTACTAAAATTAATACCGATTAAGACCTTTTCACGCTCATCGGCATAATATTTTTCAGCATATTTTTTATCTTTAATTTGGTCTAAGGCGATTTGTGCGTCTTTATCCAATTTAAATTCGAGGATATAGATGTGTTTAGATGTTTTGACTACGGCATCCAATCTTCCGTCATTCGTATTGACCTCACTTTCAATGTATTCGCCCAAATAATAAAACACCAAATAAATCAGACTATGATAATAAAATTCTCTTTTTGATTTGAATAATTGATTGGGAATATTTTTAAATATACTTTTAATTAATTTGATAATACGCTCCAAATCGCGGTTTTCAAAGGCTTCGCGGAGGTAAATCACCGTCGGGGTAGAGTAAGCATATTCATCGTGCCGCAGAAAGCCGATGATGTTTTGCAGCATAGAAATCCGTACTTCCATATTCGGATAATCCAATACATACAAACCATTGGTTTTCTTTTCTTTAATGGTCAAATATCCGGTCTGAAACAATATGGGAATGAGTTGCAAACGCTCAATATCGTAGGAAGAAAAAGAGGCTTCACCAACTTCGATTTTTTCGAGTTTGACCATTTTTCGCTCGTTCATCAATTCCAATAAAAAAGTAGGCGTTCCGGTTTCAAACCAAAAATTCTTAAATTCTTCAAAATCAAAATACGACATCAACGAATAAGGATTATACAAATACATCTTACCTTCCCAACTGTAGCCATTATACCAACGGCGAATATCGTCCAATAATTCCTCCCGGCTTTGTCCGTTTTCGTTGGTCAAGTGTTGTATTGGTTCCCGGAAGTTTTCTTCCAATTCCTGTTGCGAGATACCGGTCAGTCCTGCATAACGTTTATGGAAAGTAATGTCCTGCAGATTGTTCAATTCCGAAAAAATACTGACCTTACTAAATTTCGACACCCCCGTAATCAGCATAAATTCAATGTACGGGTCGCAGTCTTTGATGACCGAATAAAAGGTTTTCAGCGTACGTCGGTTGAGTTGTGCCTGTTCGACTTCCCTGCCCAGATAATCTATAATCGGCTTATCATATTCATCTATTAATAATGCAATTTTTCCGTCGCGTTCTGCCAAGTTAGTGATCAATGCTTTGAATTTTTCTTTGGCAGATCCATCGTCTAAATCAATACTATATTTGGAGGCAACTAAAGACAATTCGTGACCAATAGCTTCGTCAAGCGGTTTACCCTGATAATTCATGCTACTAAAGCCCAAATGTATCACCGGACGCTGTACCGTCCAATCCCATTTATCGGCTATCCAAAGTCCTTTGAACAAGTCTTTTTTACCTTGATAAAGTGATTTCAAGGTAGAAAGCAATAGCGACTTACCAAACCTACGCGGACGGGCATAGAAGTAGTATCCGCTTGTATTAGCTAAGTGATAGATTCTGTCGGTTTTATCAATATACAAGAAGTCTCCCTCAATGATTTTTTCAAACGTTTGTATGCCAAGTGGATAGGTCTTCATATTTTTTTGGTGAAAATACGGATTTTTTCGGGGAGTTGCCAAATCTGTGAAAAATTGTATAGCTATTTTGTCTAATAATTTATTAAATTGAGGATTGAGATAAATCGTTGCTTTTGTGTAATGAAATTCCACTTTACTCCCTACTTTTCCTGTGTCTGCATTAACATAAAATAAGGCTTGTCATAGATATGATTTTTGGGCTGTGAGACCGATTTAGTTGACTTAACAGATAATTTTTTATATCTTTATATTATGCCAACAATACACACCATTGATTCCATTAAAATTATGATTTATTATGACGACCACATGCCACCTCATTTTCATGCAAAATATAACGAATTTGAGGCATTGTATAGCATAAGACCCATTATACGATTGCGGGGAACATTGCCCAATAAACAACACAAAAGAGTCATTGAATGGGCATCTAAAAATCAAAATTTTCTCACACAGAAATGGAATCAATTTAATCCGTGAAGTTTCAATATGAAAGGCTTAAAAGATATACCAAAAGTATTAAAAATCAATGAAATAGGTGAGTTTATGATTTCCTGTTTGTTCAGTAACGGCGAATCACGTATCATCAACTTCAAAGAATTTTACAGTAAGAAAAACATCACATCCGTGCATCCTGCATACAAGTTAATGCAAGACCTCAAAGAATTCCAACAAGTAGAAATCATCGGTAGTACGCTGGGTTGGAAAAATACAGGGATTCATGCCGAAAACTACGAAGGTGAAACTGAATTTTACCCTTATGATATTGACCCGATTGTATTGTTTGAAAATAGTACACTCGATGAAACCTCATAATTTGAGTATTGGCTTATCGTCAAATCTGCCGGAAAAACCATAGAAATGATCCAGCAATTAGTCGATAATCAGGTCAAATCTGCCGCTATTATTTCCGCCCACGCTTCCCTTCCGCCCAGGCTTTCCAAACATTAAACATCCGCATCGAAAATTCGAGGTCTTGCGTCTCTACTAAGGCTTGAACTTGGTCGCGGTTATGCCTTTTCCAAGTAATTTTTTCATCGGGCAGATTGGCAAAACCGAGTGTGACGGCAGCAATAATGGCGGAGTTGATTTTGAGGGATTTGAGATCTACTTTATCGTAAGTATCAGAAGCAGAATGGTAAGTTCTGCCGTAGTTGGTCGAGAGGTGATTGGCGACAAGATTGGGTACGCCTTCCATCATAAAATCAAAATTATCCGTACCGACAATCGCCGCATCAACGTGCTTATAATCTCCGAAAATCTGAACAGGTTGCAACACTTCATCCAAGACGGACATGAGTTCTTTTCTGCCATTGGTAAAAAAGCCGAAAATTGCACCGCTACCAATATCTACCGACATTGCCATGATGTGTTTGTCGAGTTTTTTTCCGCACTTTTCGGTGTATGCCCACGAGCCGAAATAGCCCTGCTCTTCACCGTTCCACAAAGCAAAACGTATCGTGCGTTTGGGGCGTATGCCTGTGCGCTGTATCTGACGTGCAATGTCAATCATCATGGAGACATTGCAGCCGTTGTCATTCGCGCCTGTACCTAATGCCCATGAGTCGAGATGCGAGCCTATGATGACCACTTCGTCCGGTTTTTCGCTGCCCCTGATTTCACCAATCACATTATGCGAAGTATATTCGCCGCCTGTATCTGCATCAATATTTATGGTTATTTGTAATGATTTGTTTTCCTGTAAATTACGCAGACATCGCTTGGCATCTTCACGTGCCATGACAAGTTGTGGTATCTCATTATCATATACTTTTTTGGAGACAAAACTATAGAGCAATTTGTTGGGGCGCGAAGCCATAAATATCAAACCCTGTACACCCGCTTCTCGTGCCAAATCTTCAGTCTTGGAAGCTGCAGTATATTCGGCAAATAAGCCGCCGATGTCCAGACAAATTTCGGTTTCTACCAACACAAATGCACCTTTGGCAGCTGCGCCCAACCGCTCAAAATCTTCGGCTGTTCCCATACCGCCGTTGAGCAATGTTCCGGTATAGGTATTGGGTGGGGAGTAAAATTTAGAAACGATTTGAGGTGTGAAATCGGTGGCTCCCGATACGGTGGCAGTTGTTGATTTTTCTAACCAAAGCGAAGGCATTTTGAAAGGCATTTTGTCCACCTTCACACCCGCTTGTGTAAACTTTTGGACTGCCCATTCTACTGCTTGTTCATTAGTTTTTGAACCTGTCACCCGTCCGCCGATTTCATCACAAAGTTCTTGCAAATCTTCTTCGATAGGCGTGGCACCAAGCATGGCACCAACGAGGGTTTGTGCATCATTATTTTGTGCAAAACAGGACACACAGAATAGGGTTGTCAGACAAAAGGAAAGGATACTTTTCATAGTGATACGATTTTATTCACTACGAATTTACGGAAAAATATGGATAGGAACACGGATTGGGTGAATTATGCGGATTTTCACAGACATTACAACAAAAAATTTGTGAAAATCCGCATAATCTGCGTTCTATTTTTTCTGAAAACCAGCCGACACAAGGACATCCTTACTCCCTGCCGTATAAGTATAAAAACCCTCGCCCGATTTGCGTCCGAGTTTACCTGCCATTACCATATTGACGAGCAGAGGACAAGGGGCATATTTCGGATTTCCGAAGCCATCGTACAGTACACGCATGATAGACAAGCACACGTCAAGTCCAATAAAATCAGCGAGTTGTAGCGGTCCCATGGGGTGTGCCATACCGAGTTTCATGACGGTATCAATTTCTTCTACACCGGCTACGCCCTCATGCAATGAAATAATCGCTTCGTTAATCATGGGCATCAAAATACGGTTGGCAACAAAGCCCGGATAATCGTTGACTTCAACAGGCGATTTGCCGAGTTTGGCGGACATGTCCATGATGGTTTTTGTCACTTCGTCGCTTGTCGCATAGCCGCGTATGACTTCTACCAATTTCATCACAGGTACAGGGTTCATAAAGTGCATCCCGATGACCTGCGAAGGGCGTTTGGTGACAGCCGCAATTTGGGTAATCGAAATAGAGGAGGTATTGGTGGCAAGAATGGCATCCGGCGGAGCGAGTTGGTCTATTTGTGCGAATATTTTGAGTTTGAGGTCTATGTTTTCGGTAGCTGCCTCTACGACCAAATCTGCACCTGAAACCGCCGTTTTCATATCTGTAAATGTGGTGATATTGGCAAGCGTAGCGGCTTTGTCTGAGGCTGTGATTTTTTCCTTCTGCACCATTCGGTCGAGGTTTTTGTCAATGGTTTTGAGGGCTTTGTCCAATGCCTCTTGCGAAATATCTACTAAGCGAACGCTGTAATTTTTCATGGCAAATACATGAGCAATTCCATTGCCCATAGTACCTGCACCTATGATGACTATATTTTTCATTTTTTTAATAAATTTTGGTGCGAAGATAAGAAAACATAAAAGATGTCCTACAATTTTTTAACTTTGGCTTTGATTAGGGTAGTGATTGGTGATTAGTAACTCGTGATTCGCACGCTATACGCAACCTTCAACTATCCACATATTTATCCCGAAAGCTTTCGGGAGGGAGTGGAAATCGAATATAGATACCTGAAAACTATAAGGCTGTGGCTTCGTATCGCTCAAAGAGAACACGAGTTGGAAGCACTGTGCTACGGATGCCAAGCAAAAGCATTTTTAAAATAAAAAAAATACAAATTATAAAATTCACTCATTCAAAATTCACTCATTCAAAATTCACTCATTATATCTATGTCAGTAAAAGTAAACGAACTCACTAAAAAATATGGCGAACAAAACGCGGTGGATGCCGTCACTTTTGAAGCACATAAAGGTGAGGTTTTGGGTTTTTTGGGACCCAATGGTGCGGGCAAAACGACGACGATGAAGATTATTACGTGCTTTATTCCGCAGACGGCGGGAACGGCTACGGTGTGTGGCTACGATACGGATGAGGAGCCGATGAAAGTGCGCGAGTGCATCGGTTATTTGCCCGAACACAACCCCTTGTACAAAGATATGTATGTGCGTGAATACTTGGCATTTGTGGCGGGTTTGCATAAGCTCGAAAATAAGAAAAAACGTATCAGTGAGATGATAGAAATGACGGGATTGGGGCGTGAGCAAAAAAAGCTAATTGGCGCATTATCAAAGGGTTATAGGCAGCGAGTAGGGCTGGCACAGGCAATGTTGCACGACCCGGAAGTCTTGATTTTGGATGAACCGACCTCCGGGCTTGACCCGAATCAATTGGTGGATATACGCAGTTTAATCAAAGAAATCGGCAAGTCGAAAACCGTTATTTTTTCTACCCATATCATGCAGGAGGTACAGGCGATTTGTGACCGTGTACTGATTATTAATCAGGGTAAATTGGTGGCAAATGATTCGATTGACAGTCTGCGTCAGCGGGTGTCGGGCGAGACGGTGGTGACGGTTCAGTTTCTTGAAAAAATCGGTATTGCACAACTCCAAAATATTCCCGACACTCTACGCATCGAAGCCTTGCCTGGCAACCAATGGCAAATCATTAGTCATAAAAAACACGACATTCGACCCAAAATATTTAAATTTGCCGTACAAAACGGACTTACCCTCATCGAAATGCGCCAAGATACGTATAGCGTAGAGGATGTCTTTCGGAGAGTAACGAGTAAAGAGTAGTGAGTAGTGAGTAGTGAGTGACGAGAGAAAATCGCTACTCGTCACTCGTCACTCACTACTCTTTACTCACTACTCGTCACTCACTACTCGCAACTCAATACTATGCTCTCTATTTTTAAAAAAGAAATTAATTTGTTTTTCAGTTCGCTCATTGGTTATATTGCCATTGGGGTGTTTTTGGTGTTGACCGGAATGGTGATGTGGGTGTTTCCGCAAAGTAATGTGCTGGACTATGGTTTTGCCACAATGGACGGCTTTTTTAGGGCTGCACCTTATATATTTATGATACTGATTCCGGCGGTGACGATGCGCTCTTTTGCGGAAGAACGACAAACAGGAACTATCGAACTTCTGGTGACGCGACCTATCAGCGACCTTGCGATTATACTGGGCAAATACTTCGCTGCCCTGCTGCTTGTCGCTTTTGCGATATTGCCTACGCTGCTTTATTATTATACCATTCACCGCCTTGGCGACCCTGTCGGAAATATTGATTCGGGCGGCGTGGCGGGTTCTTATATTGGTCTGGTTTTTTTGGCAGGGGCTTATATTGCTATCGGGCTGTTTGCGTCGGCGATTACGCGCAATCAGATTGTGGCTTTTGTGTTGGCGGTGGTCCTTTGCCTTTTCCTTTACGAAGCCTTCGGCGAACTCTCCAAATTGCCCGTCTTTTTCGCTAAAACCGACGATATTGTTGACCAAATCGGTATTGGCTACCATTATTCAAATATCAGTAAAGGTAAAATTGATTCGCGGGATGTGATTTATTTTTTGAGCATTATAGCGGCTTTTGTAGCGATGACTAAGGTGGCTCTTGGGAGTAGGAAGTGGTGATTCGTTTTGTAATATTTCGATAATTTTAAATTTATAATTATTTCAATAAAATAACTGTAATAAATTTAGACTTTGGACGAAAAGTCGTTCAAAAAAAATAGGCAAAACTATTGCTAGTAGTTATCTGTGAATAAAACTAAAGCAGAACAGTTTTGCCATGATATATTAGGTTTGGACATGAATCATGCCAAAGGTTTAGTGAAT
>CALIZI010000215.1 GCA_938028705.1 uncultured Saprospiraceae bacterium
AAAATTACCTTATGGCAAGTTGGTATGTCGGTTGGTAAATTCAATTCAGTAAAGTTTTCGCAAAAATAATAACTATATTTGTAAATTTTAAATCTTTTTTCTTGAACTCAAATTTTTAAGGGTAGTAGGTAGTTACGAAAAATCTTAATTTTACTTTGCATTATGGTAGTCCTGCAAATGTAATGCTGAAAGTTGGGCAACTTGCCTTGCATTTTGGAAATACAAGGCAAGTAAGGGCATTACATTTATAGCACTGTCTGCATTATTTCGATATTAGTGTTCTTCATGGTATCTAATGGCGAATCAAAAAAGTTAGTCCATTTTGTTTACCTTTTTAATCCTTTATTTGTTAATGTTATGAGGCTTGACCCGGAAGATATAGAGCGTATCAAGAATGGTGATGTTGAACCTTTGGGTAAAATATATGTAGAACATCGTAATTTTTGTATTATTAATTTACATCATCAAAGAAATTTTGATTTGGCGGATGTGGAAGATGCTTATTCAGAAGCAGTTTTTATTTTGCAAAAAAAAATTGTACAAGGCGATTTTGAAAATAAAAATGTGGGTTCTTTTTTACTGCAAATCACACATAATAAATTAAAAAATAAGTATAAACGAGATAAAAAAACCGTTCCTTTAGATATAGACCTAGTAGAGCAGTATCTGCTATCGAAGAAAAAAGGACAGACCGCTCAAATACTAAGCCCGGAAGATGAAAAGAGAGTAGATGCCATTTTGATAGCGATAAATAGTATGAACGAAAACTGTCGGACTTTGCTGACCAAATATTGGTTGGAGGGGATTCCGCTGAAGGAACTTCAAGAAGACTTGGGTTATGGTTCGTACAATTCTATCAGAAGTACAAAGTCGAGATGTCAGGCGGGATTGGCGAAAAAAGTCCGGGAAATATTGGCACATAAATAATTTGAACCATGGAAAAAGACACATTAATTCGGAAGTATCTTCATGCCGAACTCACTGAAAAAGAGCTTCATTTATTTAATGACTTGTTGAAAGAAGAGCCTGATTTTGCCCAAGAAGTGGAGTACAGAACGGTGTGGTATGCAGATAAATTGACTGATTTTAAATTAAAATTGGCTGAATGTGTTCAAAATTCATTGCACGAAAAGGTAGCTGTTTTTTTGAAGGATACCATGCAACAAAGCCATGAACTGTTGGAAGAAAAGGTAACAAATATCCTGCAATATTGTGAACAATTCATTTCCATAAAACATCATGCACCAACTGTGATGCGGAGCGAATCTGTTGATAATGAGGATTTTATGTTGGCAATGGAAGCCTTCCGAAGCGGTTGGTATGAAATAGCTATAGACAGGTTGGAAAAGCTCGTGAGTGATGAAGCCAATAATGAAATTTTGTTATATATCGGCTTGAGTTATTTGTACCAAAGCCAAGCAAATTATACAATGGCGGCTTTTTATTTACGGGATGTTTTGGAGGAAGATACGCCATTCAAAAAAGAGGAAGCGCAGTGGTATATCGCGCTTTGCTACCTCAAAATGGGCGAAATCAAACAGGCTTACGAAATACTGGAACGCATAGAAAAGGACAAGGCTTGGAAGATGAATGATGCCACAAAACTGCTAAAGGTTTTTAGAAATTGATGTCTGCTTATATTTACATATAAATGCCGGAGAATGTGATGTTCTCCGGCATCTTTGCTTGGTGAGTGCTGTGTTTTATTTTGTGATTAAGACCATTGTTTTGGTATCTATAAGGCGGTTATTGACATTTAACGTATATGTGTATGTTCCGCTTTTCAGATTAAGCCGACTCAAGTCGATTTCTACTTTTCCCTCGCCTTGCTGAGTTGGCAAAGTATATTCAGTTACCGGAGTGCCCGTCATATCCTGAATGGCAAGAGAAGCCTGTCGCGTATTTTGAGGAAGGTAATACGGAATGTATGTAGATAGTCGTGCAGGATTGGGGATGCTTTGTTGCAATCGCGGTGTATCATTTTCTGCTATCGTCTGTCCTGACGTGGTTACAGGGTACTTTGAGTTTGATGCTGATTTGATTTGCGGAATTTTGATACCATGTTTGGCAAGTGCCGCCATGATAGCATCAATTTCTGCTTGTTGTGCATCATTGCGGCGGCGTTCTGCTGCCAGTTCTGTTTCCAGTTGACGGATTTGCTCTTCTTGTTCAATGGCTTTTTGAGCAAGTTCCTGTATGGCTTTCATGCCTGTAAAAAAGAGGTTGTTCGGGTTGAAAGAGTAGTATTCCTCTCCCTCATTTGTGAATGTATTGACACTATGTGGGAAATCATCCATTACCTCTTGAGCGAGTATGCCGCACCACCTTCGTCCGGGTTGGTCATTATATTCATAGCTGCAAAAGTTTATATCCACAAATTTCTCTAAACTCTCTCCCATAGGTATAATGGTATTTTTCATCCTTGCATCAGAGACAGCTTCCCAAAATGGACCACCTGTTTTCCATGCTTCTCCATGTACCATAAGTTTTACCGTATCATTAGGAATAGTCAACAAACATGGGTCAATAGTGCCAAGAATAAGCCGACCAATTGATTCAAGATACATCCCTAATCCATCTTCTGAATTAACTCGTGTACTTAAAAAAGGATGAGTTCCGGGTGGGTTTTCCATATTGAGTACGGCAAAGTCCACACCATTATCAATATACAATTTAGCTTCATTTCCAATCAAAAAAGAAGAAAAAGCTATGACAGCTACGATAGTAATATATTTTATATTTAACTTTCTCATTATAAAAGTGTTTGTTGCCCATACCTCTCTCCGATGACTCGGAGGAAAGGCAGGGCGATGGTTAACCAAATTACTGTCTTATGGGGCGGTGCTTCCATGGGGTTTCTTCACAAAAAATAAAACCATAAAAATCAATCGTCAGATTGCTCGCTTAATTTTGTGAGTTTTGCTTCAAGTGCTTTCATTTTAGTATTGAGTTGGTAGATGTACAAGTAGGCTTCTTCCAATTCTTTAGCAACATCAGCGAAAGATTTACCGACCTCCATACCTTCATTCACTATCTCCGATTCGGGTGCAAAAGAAGGTAAGTGCTTATTGATTGTCGTAAATTTTTGCTTTTCTTCTATCGTCATCAGGTCGTAATCTGACTCGAATACTTCATCCCAAAAATCGGAAGGCTTGACGCGCATTTCTTCGGCGATGATTTTGCCGTCAACAGAAAGTAAGTAGCCTGTAGGAACAGGCGTAGCACCGATTGATACCTCGCCACTAGACATGATTCGCATTCTTTCATTACTGCCGCTTGTATTGAATACCAAGTCATTATAACTTTCAATATCAAGTGCATTACCGTCGCTTTGGTCGTCGAATATATAGTGTCTTGAAGTACCATTTCTCATTTGTAAAAAGATGTCTCCTGTATTATCACTATCCATTCTTATACCGCCTCTTCCTTGAAATGCTAAGTGGAGATTTTCTTGTGGACCATTAGTTCCTATCCCTACATTACCTGTAGATTTCAATGCCATTATCGGCTCATCAATTATTCTGAGCTGTATATAATCGCCTTTTTTTGCAAGATATGACCAATCATTATCTCCATTTCTAAGCCCAAAATACTGACTACCTGAATTCTCATGTCCCTGTAATTTAAGATACTCCGTTCCATCTCTATCCCTTAAAACAAATTGAGATGTCGTACTATGATTACTGTTGTAATAAAGTATAGCATTATTACTACCAAACAAATATTGGTCTCTCAAATAGACATAACCATCAGTCGAAGTAAGTTGTGTATAACCTGTTCCTGTCATCAAAACAAGCATACAAAAAGTCGTTATAGTGTAGGCAATACCTTTGAGTACCGTTCGGGGATTATTTTTTAAAAAATGTGGTATTTTCATAGTTTATTTTTTAAAATTGAAAAATAAATTTATATGTAAGTTAGTCGTTAGATTGTTCGCTTAATTTGGCGAGTTGTGCTTTGAGTTCGTCAAGCTGTTTTTGGAGCTTGTCTTTATCGCTGAGTTGCGATTTTAATTCTTTTACTTCATCATTAAGTTGATAAATGTATAAGTACGCTTCTTCCAATTCTTTAGCAACATCAGCGAAAGATTTACCGACATCCATACCTTCATCCACTATCTCCGATTCGGGCGCAAAGGAAGGTAAGTGCTTATTGATTTCTGTAAATTTTTGCTTTTCTTCTATGCTCATCAGGTCATAATCTTGCTCAAATACTTCATCCCAAAAATTGGAAGGTTTTACACGCATTTCTGTAGCGATGATTCTGCCATCTACCGCAAGTAAATAATCTGAAGGAACGGTTGTAGTACCAATTCCGACTTTACCATCAGCAAATAATTTCATGATTGTAACATTATCAATTCTAAAATGCGTATAATCATCTTTTTTGGTAACATAGGACCAATCATTATCTGCATCTTTAAGCCCAAAATATTGACCAACTGCATTGTCATGTCCATATAATTTACCATGCATGTCTTCGTCCTTATCTCTCATGACAAGTTGAGTTACCGTACTATGATTACTGTTGTAATAAAGTGTAGAAGCATCATTGCCGTATAAAGATTGGTCTCTCAAATGGACATAACCATCAGTCGAAGTAAGTTGTGCATAACCTGTTACAGTCATCAAAACAAGCATACAAAAAGTCGCTATGGTGTATGTAATATTTTTAAGGTGTATTGCCTGAAAATTAATTTTAAAATGTATTGTATTCATGGTTTAAAATTTAATGTGTGTGAAGAAATAAAATGTATGTTACAATCGATTGTTATATATGATATGGCAAAGGTGCAGGAGACGTATTGGTTATCCAAAGAACAGATTTTTCATTTTTGAACACTCAAATTCGTATTTTCGGCAACAAAATATTATTTTTAAAACGTATAAAAATTATAAATGATTGATTGTCAATTTTTTAAGTAAAAAAATTAAAATATAATTCATTCAAATTTTTAGAACACTCAATTGTTCAATAAAAAAATAATAAATAGAAAATACATCAAACACACTTCGATTATGCCATTGTTTGAACTCATAAAATCCATGACTGCCGCTGAAAAAAAGCATTTTAAATTGTATGCCGGAACGGATAAAAAAGGTAAGCCTCCGAAATATGTTGAATTATTTAATTTAATTGAGAAAAGAAATGTATATGATACTAAACTTGTCAAGGATAGAGGCTTGGCTCATTATACGACCTTTCTTTATGAAAAAATTGACGCATCATTACAAGATTTATCGTTGGGTTATAGAAAGGAGACAATAGAGAAACATCCAAATATCAGGCAGAAATGGCTCTTGGGTAGGTTGCAACGATTGTATGACCGAGGGCTTTGGAAAGACTTGAAAAAATGGATTGACGAGACCAAACAGTTTGCCCGGACACATGAATTTTATCTGGACTGGCTGGAGGCGATTCAGTGGGAAAAAGAATGGCTAACACAAGATGAGAATAGCAAAAGGAAATACGAGCGATACACAAAAATCGTTGAGGAGGAAAAAGAAGTTCGCCAGATAATAAACGAAGAAATTAACTATCGTAATCTACGGGAACAGGTGAACACACTGCGTATAAAAGACCCGATGTTCGAGGATGCTAAAGTCAAAGATGAATTGGAAAAAATCGTAAAGTCTGAGTGTTTGGAAGAGAAGAACCTGCCTCGCTCTCCAAAAGCAAAGGCTGATTTTTATTATACGAAAAGTGTTTTATCCAAAGACGCTGACGAATCTTGCGCTTATGCTGAAAAGGCGGTGGAAGTTTTTGAACAAAATGATTTTTCTGATGCTGTTGTAGCATATAAACGTTGTTTGGGTTTGCTTTGTGAGCGATATACTTTTTTTCGAAGGTATCCCAAAGTACCTGAAATTATCGAAAAGATAAAAGCACTTCCTCTTGAATCTGATTATAAAATTGAATCCCAATACTGGCATGGACTGTTATACGCACTCAATTGTTTGGATAGAGAAAAAGGTGAGGAGTATATTAAAGACATTAAAGAATTATTGGATAAATATGATGACAAAATCCGACAAGGCAGACAAGTCGCCTATTTCTATAATATTAGCGTTTTTTATTGTTTGTTTGGTGAATGGGAAGAGGCTCATACGTGGATAAATAAAATATTCAAATCTAAACAAACCGATGACCGCAAAGACCTGCAATACGGACCTCGACTTGTGAGATTTATGATAGCCTATGAGCTTGATTACGAATTAGACAATTACTTGCAATCCACGACAAAATATTTAAAAAAATATAAACAAAATCCCACTTATGAATATATCATTGGTGCCTTCCACAAACTGAATAATAGCATTAATCAAGACAAGGAAAAAAGAAATATATTTATTGAACTGTACCAATATTTACAACATATAAAAGTGGATGAAAAACAATCTGACGATATGGAGGAATTTTATCTTTGGTGCAAAGCCAAAATCAACAACACTACTATGATAGAAATCATCCAAAAGAAATTATAATATAAAATGCCGAAGAACTAACGTTCTCCGGCATTTTCTGCTGACATGGGGGCTGTTTTATTGGGCAGTTTATACTACAACCACTTTAAAAGTCTCAATCATCGCACGACTCACATACCGCACATAATACACCCCTGCGGGTACGTGCGAAATGTCGAGTTTTACATCAATCCGTGCGCCTTGCGAGGAGAAATCCGGCACACGTACCGGAACTATCCTGCCTTTGGCATCCAATAACTCCAAACGAATATCCTGTTCACCCGCTCTGACCATGAAGGAGACATTCACCACATCCGTCGTAGGATTCGGAAAAAGTTTGATTTTGATGCGCTCAAAAGTCGGGGTGACTTCTACGACTTGGCTTTCATTACCGACTTGCTGCTGTTGGACATACAACACTTCGTCGTGGGCATTTTGTGTATTATTGGTTCCGGCAATAAGCGCATTCATTTCATCAATATCCGAACAATCAAATGGATAGACAATAACATTTGTACCACATTTTGCCCAAAATCCGTCTGTCAAATCTACATAATCGCAGGCAGTAATTTCGTGCAAAGGTTCGGTATTGACTCCGCCTGCGGTGATGGCTGCATAGACATAATCTCCATTGGCAACCTCATCGTTTACAGTCGGAATAGAGACATTGACCTCATGTTCATTATCCACCGGATTAGGAGGTGCATAACATCCCGATATATCCGCTGCACTGCTACCTTCTTTTATCAGGTCGAGTGTTTGCCCGGCAGTGTAAGCGGAAAAGGCTACATCCAGTGCGTCTTGTTCCGCGCCCAACCACTGATTAATGATACTCGTAAAGACATTTCTATAGTCAACATGATTGTCGGCAGTAATATTGGGTGCGCCTTGACTGTCAATGCTCGTAACATCTATTTTCGGTCCGGTGAGTCCTGCATTAATCTTATCGGGATGTCCGAATACCATCATCGGCGCAAGTGTTCCGTGGTCTGTACCCATGCTGGCATTGCTGATAAATTTTCTGCCAAACTCCGAAAAAGTCACTATCAGACACCTATCCAAAATACCCATTTTATCCAAATCATCCATAAAAGCATGAACCCCCTCAGAGAGGTGCGTCATCAAATTGGCATGAGCATTCTGTTGTTGTACATGTGTATCAAATCCATCTATCAGGGTGAGAAATATCTTGGTTTTTGAACCGCCATTGACCAGCCGGGCAACAGTTCTTAATTGAGCGGACAGATAGTGATTGCTGTAAGCTGCCGAACTACTATTCTGCCCTCTGTCAAATACCTCCCGAATCCGCTGACCATAGACCTGTGTTTCTTTATCAACTAATTTGAGATAATCCACCGCATCACCGCAAGAGCTTTCTGCAAAGAACTCCGAACTGATACCTTGCTCAGACAATAAGGTGTAAAAACCGTTTTGTTCCGTACCAAGATTGGTAGCCGGAAGGTGCAGATTGTGGGTATGAAAACCCCTCGATAGGCTTTTACTTCTCAAATGAATACCTAAGGGGTCGGGCATAAAAGGGGTGGGCGTACCATCGTATCCTTCAAAAATATGTTCCAAATACAAACCCATCCAACCTTCGCTAATGTCCGAACTGTACTCATCTCTCGAAGGGATGTAGGCATTGGCACTGTCGCCACCGGTCAGCCATGTATCCGTAGCTTTGAAGTGCGACCTGACCATGTTTTCATATCCGGCAGATTGAATGACATTGAGACAAGATTTATCTGCCAAATTCACGATTTTACCCATTTGAGGATGAAATTTGACTCCATTAAAATCACTATTGGAAGATGATAAAAGTTGGGCTTGTGGAATATATATATCAGGTCTTTGATTCTGATAATAACTATCATATTCGGGTCTGATAATGGTATTCAAACCGTCATTTCCTCCACCCAATTGAATGACGACCAAGAAGCGGTCGCGTACCGTATCGCAGTTGAGGGAAGTGAACAAATCAAAACTATTGAAGGCTTGTGCTACCGTTGAGTTGAGTAATATCGGTGCGGTCATCAACGGAGCTGTATGTTTGAAAAAATCTCTTCGTTTCATGTTAATTCAAGTTGCGAGTTAGCGAGTTACGAGTAATGAGTTGATTAATTTTGTAATATTTAAAAACTCATAACTTGTAATCTGTAACCCGGATTTATTATTTTTTTGAATAGTGAAGAGTAAAGAGTGTGAGAGTGAAGAGTAAAATTATAATCCGACAACTCGCTACTCGCCAACTCGTAACTCTTAACTACATCCTATTTTAATTGAAATTCTTGTGCTGATAGTACAGCGACCACCAAAGCATTCAAATATAGGCGTGCCTCATCTCCAAAATTATTAGCATCATTGATATAAGCCTGCCAAACGAATTTCCAATTGATAGGTGATAAATTATTTAAAAATATATTTTTAATAATATCTCGCCGTTCCGGTGTAAGTGGTTGCGGTAGTAAGTAATTGACCACAGCATCTACTACCTCATCAGCAATACTGACATCTACACCGAGTGTAGTCAGATAATTTGCATAAGCCAGAGTATCAATGTAAGTATAAGGTAGTCGTGGAAATCCGTTGCTGTCGAGTGGACGAACAACGGTATATAATCTGCCGATGTCGTAACGGGTAGGTATGGTGGTGCCGTTGTACCAGTTTTTATCCCGCAAGGGTTCTTGATAGTAGGCAGGGTAGCCCGCTACATTGACAGGGTCAAATAGTTCGATACCTACATTGATGCCGAAAGTATTGTAAAAATATACATTTACATACAAGAAAAAATGAATATATAATTCTTCTTCCGTAGGCGAGTCGGAGAGTGCGGGCAAATCGGTATTAAAGAAACTCAATGCCTCACTTAGCAATTCCAAAGGCGATTTGATGATGTTGCCTCCGCCTTCCGTAGCGGTACACATACTGTAAAAATGTTCGCTTTTCAGAAGGAGTTTAAGTGTAGCGACTAAATCGTAACCGTTGGCTATCAGGTCATTCGTCAAGCCGTCTATGACGCTGTTTTCTATCGCATCACTAATGCTTGTACTGACATAAAAACGATATATTTTTCGCGCATAATTTCGGGCAGTCTCCTCTCGGTTGAAGACCATATTTATAAACTCGTCCAGCTCCTGTATCATACCTGCGGCATCGCTTCTTCCGGTTATTGTGACCGTTCCGTTAGCACTCAGCGTATCCGAAAAAGTCTTGTCACCTGAATCGTGCAATGCGGGTTCCGTATAGCCTGTGAAGATGCCTGTGTCGGGGTCTATGTCGCTGCCATTGCGGGTACTTTTTACGGTAAATCCGGTCAGTAGTCGTGCAAATTCAGTAATATCTGCTTCCGTATAATTTTCAAATCCTACTTCACCGATGCCTATGGTAAATAGTTCGAGAAACTCTCTGGCATAGTTTTCATTTACGCCCGATGCTTTGTTCAATCTGTTTTGCAGGTAAAATAGCATTTGATTATCTAAGGTCATTTTCTTAGCCAGCGTTTTGAGGTTCATATTGTTTTCGGCGGCATAATTGAGCAATGCCAAGTGGTCGTAAAAGTGTCTGGATATATCATAATAATGTCCGCCTGCACCACTTACATGGTGTGATACGGTAAAAAAGGTATGGATAAAAAACGCCAGTTTGTGCGTCGCTGAAGGGTCGTGTATGGCATTGCGAAACCACCAACCTGCGACATATCTTCTACGCACACCTTCGACATTGTCGTCCTGACTATTGCTATCAATCCATTCTCCGCCGTTGGTACTGAATGTGTTTGGGTCTAAGGGGCGTGGTATATATGGAGTGGGTGGGGCGGTGTCAAAAAGATTATTGACGGCTGCATCGGCGGTCATTGCCGCAAGTTGGTCTATACGGGGCTTGGTCAGATGAAAGGATGTACGCCTTTGTAAGTGTGCAGCCAATTGTACCCCAAGGCTGCCGCTTCTCGGTGCCAAAGATGTTGTGGTAACACGCATATTTTATATTTTTAAAAATTTGAATAGCCTACATCATTGGATTAGCCGAAGTTGAATATTGGGATATTAGATGTCAGGCAGGACCTGCCCAACGAAAATGTCATATTAAACAACTTATTGATGACCAAATATTGACATTTTACTATCTAATACCCAATATTTTTTTACCCTAAAACTTAGATGATAAACTTCCTCAAATTTGATGATTTAATAATTTTGGACAGATTGGGTAATCAGAGAATTATGATTAGATGAAATTGTATTTTAATAAAACTTATCAAAAAATATATTTTTTAATTTTTTGTATTAAAATATAGACATTTTATTATTTTAAAATAAATAAAATTTATAAATAATTTATTTTTAAAATATAAAAAAATCTCAATAAATTAAAAAATGTAATTTTATCTAATATCCAAATTTCCCTGATTTCCCACTTTCCAAAGGACTAAACTACTTGTTTTTGAGTGTCTCTACTTCTTCATTCAATGCGCTCATTTCCTTTTTCAATTGAATGATGTAAAGCGTGAGTTCTTCTACTTTTTGCAATAGGATTCTGTCCATTTCTCCTACATCGGAGCCGCCTTGTGCTGTTATTTCTTTGGCAGAAGGTACATCTGGTAAGTGTTGTTCGGTGGAAATGAATGTTGCTAAATCTTCAATGGGTAAAAGGTCGTATTCATTTGAAAATACGTAGTCGGGCCAACTGCCACTGAGTTTTACGCGCATTTCTTCTGCGATGATTTTGCCTTTTACTGCCATCATATAGCCATCGGGTATGCTTTTGGTGTTGATGCCAAGTTGGTGGGTATCAAAATCGCCATAAACGAGCGGGATGTCTGCTCCGTTGTCTATGTTGTTGTAGTTGTCTATGTATAGTTTGTTGCTGCCTGTTTCATTGATACCTGCGCGATAGCCAATGCAAATATTTCTATCACCCAGTACGTTTTGTCCTGCCATGTGTCCCATAAAAGTATTGTATGAACCGGTGCTAAATCGCCCTGCGTCATTGCCCATATAGGTATTTTCCGAACCTACCTGATTGCCCGCTCCGGCTCTGTAGCCTATACATACATTGCTTTCACCGGTGGTATTTGCATAGCCTGCTGCCTGACCAATTAGGGTGTTTTTATTTCCGGTGTTATTTTGACGACCACTGGCATAGCCTATGAAAGTATTATCAGAACCCGTTGTGTTATTATATCCGGCAGCATAACCATTATAAACATTCTGCGTTCCGGTTGTATTGAGGTATCCTGCGGCATGACCTACAAAAGTATTTCGTGAAGCTGTACTATACCGACCTGCTGAGTGTCCTATAAAAACATTTTCTGATTCTGTCGTATTTTCATATCCGGCATTAGAACCTATAAATATATTATATTCACCTTCTGTATTTTTGGAACCTGTACCGGCACCGATGAAGTGGTTATAACTTCCGGTAGTGTTGTAGTCACCTGCCTGCATTCCCACAAACACATTGTGCGTACCTGTTGTATTTCGATTTCCGGCTTTATAGCCATTAAAGACATTGTACGAACCTTCGGTATTATGACGTCCGGCATTAGTACCTGTAAAAGTGTTATAATTTGCTGTTGTATTGTCATAGCCGGCGTAGTGTCCTAAAAAGGTATTACTGAGACCTATATTTACCCTACCTGCATTTAAACCAAAATAACTGGAATAATCACCTCCTGTACCGGATCCCGCACCGTAATTAGTGACTTGGGCGTTTATATCTGTAAGTAGAAAAAAGAATAAACTTGTGGTAATGAATAATCTTATTGTTTTCATAATATAAGCGTTTTAATGTTTAAAAAATATATGTGTTTTGTTTTTAAATTATTGATAATGAGCTATTTGAATGTTTGTTTATTTTGTCAACAAACTCAGTTTCTTTGTGTCTATGAGTTGCTTATTGACATAGAGACTGTATGTATATATTCCGCCTCTTAGTTGAGAATTGCTTAAATCTATTTCTATTTTTCCTTCGCCTTCTTGGTTAGGCAGCGTCTGTTTTAACATTGTTTTGCCTGTCATATCGTGAATGACGAGTGTTGCCTGTTGCGTATTTGAGGGCAAGTAGTAAGGAATACTTGTTGATTTCTGAAAAGGATTGGGGATGTTTTGTTTCAGTCTCGATGTAGTGCTTTTTAGGCTTAAATCATCGGATGTCGCAGATATTGGTTCCAACTCCGAAGCAAGGGGTGTAGGAATGTCAATGTTCGCGTTGACAAGGGCTGTTTTTATGGCTTCCACTTCGGCTGCGAGTTGGTCGTTTCTGGTTTTTTCTACTGCTAATTGTGTTTCTAATGTGCGGATATGTGCTTCCTGTTCAATGGCTTTTTGGCTGTTTTCTTGGATGACTTTCATGCCCGTATAAAACAGGTTATTAGGATTGAATGTATCGTATTTTGCACCATCTATCCAAAGCGTACCTACACTGTTTGGAAAGTCTTTTTTTACTTCCCGCTCTGAGATACCGTAGTTTATTTTACCGGACTTTTTATCTTCGTAGCTGTAAAAATTTACATTTCTAAATTTGTCTGCGCTTTTCTCTAAAGGAGTCATATTTCTTCTTAAATTTTCATCAGAAGCTACTGTCCATAAAGCTCCTCCTTCAGTTTTCATAGCATTTCCATTTACGGACAAGTACATGTTGTTAGTACTCTCATGGCGTATACACAAATCTTCACTACCAAGCACTAAAAGCCCGGATTCTTCCATGATAAATGATTTGATTCCCTCATTTACGTTTATTTTAAGATAATTACGGTTATCATGTTCGGGGTGTTCAGGTTCGTCGGATACTAGGTGTTCAAACGCTGTCATTCCATTATTACCATCAACTACCATTCTTGGTCGTAGTTGAGCTTGTACAGATTGACGCATAAACAAACCGAGAAGTAGTACAAAAAATAATTTTACATTTAAAAATTTCATAATAAGTTGTTTATATCCCAAGTCTACTTCTTATGTGAGTATAGGCAAGGGCTATGGTTGTGAAAATAAATGTCTTTTGAGCGTGTAGTTTGTAAGTTTGTTATGAACTACTCGTCCGATAGACACATTAAATAATAATGAGTGTTATAATTCATAATAAGTGTAAAATAGTTGTGGAGTTTTTCTTGTGTTAATTCAAGTCTCCTAATGACATAAAAAACATATTTTTTAAAGTTTAAAAGTGACCATAAGTGTTTTGTAATAATATATTTTTACAAAAATCAAATATTATAATGGTAATGAATAAATGATGTCACAATATTTGATAGAATATAATGATAATTCAAAAACTTAAATCAGTGTTTTTGGATGTCCAAACATGTATTTTTGTATTACTAAAATAAATTTTCAAATATCGAATTATTATAAAACAATTAACAATCAAATATTTATATATTGTAATTAAATTTACTTAACTTGTAATGTTAAGATGTCCAAGTCTAAAGTTTTTATTAAAAAAAGAAAAAACACCAGTAATATGCCCTTATTTGATATTATAAAATCTATGTCCGCTGCCGAAAAACGTCATTTTAAATTGCAGGCAGGTAGTACCGAAAAAGGTAAATTACCAAAATATGTAGAGTTATTTGATATCATCAATAAACAAGCGGTTCCTGATGATACAGCTATTCTAAAAGCCGGATTCAATTCGGGGGATAAGAATTTTTTAAATGAAAAAATAGATGAATCCTTACATATTTTATATTTAGGAAAAAGCATTGAAAGCAAGCTAAAATGGTTATCGGAAAATATGGAAAGGCTCTTTGAAAGAGAACATTGGGGCGAACTCCAAAAGTGTATTAAAAAGGCAAAACAACTCGCTAAAAAACATGAGAAGTTTTTAGACTGGCTTCAAGCAATAGACTGGGAAAAAGAATTGCTTATAAAACTTAAAACAAGTAAAAATCTTTATGAAGATTATGAGAAGTTAGTTTCGGAAGAGACGGAAGTGCGACAAAAGTTAAATGAGGAAATTGACTATCAAAATCTAAGACGGCAGATTAATATGCTTCGGATGAAAGATATTAGATTGAATAAACCCGAGAATCAAGCAAAATTTAAACAAATCACGGATTCGGCTTTATTGCAAAATAACAAAACTCCTCATTCTGCCAAAGCACAGGCGAATTTCTTTCATTTAAAAGCCGTTGTTGCCAGATACAATAAAAAAACCGATGAAGCCTATATTCACGCACAATCCCTGATTGATGTTTTTGAACATAACAAATTATTTAAACATAAACATGCTATATGGTACAAATCCAGTCTTTGTTTGCTGTCAGAAATTTGCTATGTGTCGGGCAAACTCCGACAGATTCCCTATCTTATTCATAAAATAGAAAGTATGGAAGGAAGCAAAAGAGAAGGTTTTAAAACAGTTTGTTTGCATGGTATTTTGTATGCTATTTCAAATCTGGATAAAGAAAAAGGAGAAGAATATATCTCTAAAATTAAGCAATTGATTGAAGAAGACAAAGGTAATATCCGAGACGGTAGGAAACTCGCATTTTTTTATAATATAGCGGTATTTTACAGCATATTTAATGAATGGCAAAAAGCCAATAAATGGCTCTCCAAAATACTCACCTACAAACGCACCAACGACAGACGCGACCTACAATATGCTTCAAGAATATGTAGTTTGGTCACTCAGTACGAACTCGAATCTGACGATATGGACAACCACATTATAGCAGTTGCCAAGTACCTTAAATCCAACCAACAATACACCGAAACCAACCAACACATTATTCAAGCCTTCCGCGATTTGTACAAAGCCATTAACCGTAAAGAGCAAGAACCCATCTGGGAAGGCTTACAAAATTTCTTAGCTAAAAAAATAACCGAACAAAGTCAGACCACCCGTCAACTCGGCTTAGAAGAACTCCAAATCTGGTGCAAAGCCAAACTCCAAAACACCACTATGGCAGAAATCATCAGACAAGAACAGTAAACTAAAATGCCGAATAACCACGCAAACACATACTTTATTTGTGTCATGTTTTTCTTATTTATACTAAGATGAATATGTCACAAATCCAAAAAGGCAAATAGTAAGGTATTAATTTGACACTAGGATAATAGTGCAATAATTCGGTATGGATAATTTAAAATAACCTTATTAAAAACTTAACCTGACGCAAAGTTCTCCGCTTGCTCACCTCTAATGATATTCCTCTTCACTTTTGTCAGTCATTTCAGCATATACATAATTTTATCTTAATATAAATTCACAAATTCATTTGAATATTAGTTCTACAAACAACTGATTAACTAAGAGTTAAAAAACAAATTTTAACATGTATTAATTTCATAAAAAGAAACACTAAGTACTTGCTATTTCCAAATTACCACAAGTTAAATAAATCTAGGTGATACAAAACATACAACTATTATTCATAAAATATATCTCGCTCTAAATCAATAACAAATAACAATACTTTCTTTTCTAATACTTCGATAGCCTTTCTATTGTAATGCTTCATTTACTCGTCACGCATAAAGACTAATTATACTTTCACTAACCTGTCAATGATCTTAAATTTGGTTTCTCGCCAAATTAATTTGTTGTCCTCCAAATTTTTGATATTGAATGCCTTTGTATCGGACTTGGATATTAGGGAATTAGGAAATTAGTTATCGGAATAGTTATCGGGATTTTTATCAAATAATTATAAAATTAAATTAATTGAATATTTTTTTATTTTAATAAAATAACTAATAATCAATTACTTACGATTTAAAACCGAAAATCCCAGTTACCTAATTTCCCAAATGTCCAAAGTCCAATTTGTACCAAATGAATAACAATTCGCAGGGGCGCAATTTGTAGGTATGACTTATTACCGTTCATCCTTTATGAGAAGAAAAATGAAATACTACTTGCTTGCAATTATCACAGTGTTGTTCATTAGTTTTCCAGTTCAACCGCTAATCAGCAACTCCACGAATCTTCCCAAAGACCGACAAAAATATCACAGTTGTATCGAAGAAAATATATTCGATGCAGATAAACTCCCCATTACAATATCTACGACCAATGCTTCGGACTGCGGCATGGCGAATGGTTCGGCACAAGTCAGTAGCTCCAATGGCATCTCCGGTCTTGTGTGGGAAGACGGCTCGTCTGCCAATCCTCGCACCAACCTCGCCCCCGGCGGTTATGCTGTTACCGTCACCGACAATTTGGGGGTAACGACTACGGATTACGCCTTAGTTTCCACCAATATCCCCGCCAATCAGTCTGTCTCTATAAAAGCAGAGATTACCCGTATTGATTTTCCGCCTTTGGATGATGGTGGTTCTTCGAGTGCTGAATGGGTGTTGGACTTTGGCGGCAAGGCTTGGATATTTCGTGCATCAGCACTCTCCGGCACAAGCGGACTGACCGAATTACAGTATGTACCGGAAAGCGATCCGGGGGCAGACTGTGAGGCACTTCCATTGATATTTCCACTGGGTACGCACAATATTAATGATGTTAGTACGGCTATCATTGATTTTTCGATATTTGAATCTGATTCTTCAGGTGAAATTGCACATAATTGTACTTATAATAGTAGTTCGGGCGATATTTTGGTATTTGATGAGCCGATAGGCTTTGATATGACGAATGGTAGCGGACTTGTGGATGTATATATTTCGTCTATAAATGATTATATTTCGATAGAATATGTACTCTCCTGTACGGATACGGAAACTTCTGTATCAAGCATTGGTGTATCGGATTGCGGCGCGACTAATGGTTCATTGCAGGTCAGTAGCTCAAATGGTATTGCTAATCTTGTTTGGGAAGATGGCTCGTCTGCCAATCCTCGTACCAATCTTGCTCCGGGTGGTTATCCTGTAAGACTTACGGATAATGACGGATGTGACATATTGGATTATGGCTTAGTTTCAACAAATATTCCTTCCGATGAATGTGTCGCTATTTCAATGGATATTACCCGTATCAAGTTTCCGCCTTTGGAAGACGGTGATACACCACGCTCTGAGTGGGTACTCAATTTTGATGGAACAGCTTGGGTCTTTACCGTTCCTAATGCCGGTTCAGGCGGACTGACCGAACTGGACAATATGCTAGAATTGAATCCCGATTTAACCACTTGTAATGCTATTCCGATTATCGTGCCATTGGGCAATTTCGATATTAGCAATGTACCTACGGCATCATTCAATCTTGCTATATTTGAATCCGATAATCCGACGGGTGGCATTCCGCATAGCTGCGAATATGATGTCAACAATCCGGGCAGTGTCACCTCCGGTAATGGTACGGGCGATGATTTATTTTATGATGAAATAACAAGTATTGACTTGACGGCAAACAGCGGCGGAATGCTCGACATCTTTCTCCCTCAAATCAATGATAATATTTTAGTAGAATATATACTCACCTGTGCGCCAGTAGCTTTTCCCGTTGATGCAGGTCAGGATATATTGGTTTGTGGAGAAAGCCAAACGATTCAATTATCAGGTTCACCGCTTCCTACCAGCGAACAAACCGCTACATGGACGGGTGCAGGTGTTGTTGATAACGGTGACGGAACGGCAAGTTTCGCCCCTGCGGGGCAAACAGGTACATTTACATTTACGTATAATCTTTTTAATAATGTTGGTGGTTGTGAAGGTAGTGATAATATGACGGTTTCAATTTCAGATATCTTTACATCAAGCAGCGATGCCTCCGACTGTGGCGCAGCTAATGGTTCACTGCAAGTAAGTTCTCCAAATGGCGTATCCAGTATTATGTGGGCAGATGGCTCATCTGCCAATCCTCGCAGCAATCTCGCTCCGGCCGGTTATGCTTTTACTATCACAGATAATAATGGATGTCAGGGAAGTGATTATGGTTTGGTTTCAACAGATATTCCTTCCGGTGAATGTGTAGCCATTTCAATGGATATTACTCGTATCAATTTTCCGCCTTTAGAAGATGGCGGCACACCTCGCTCCGAGTGGGTACTCAATTTCGACGGAACAGCTTGGGTTTTTACCGTGCCTAATATCGGTTCAGATGGACTTACCCAACTGGACAATATGCTTGAATTAAATCCCGATTTGACGACCTGCAACACCATTCCGATTATCGTTCCATTGGGTAATTTTGACATTAGCAATGTGCCTGATGCTTCTTTTAATCTTTCCATTTTTGAATCTGATAATCCGACTGGTGGCATTCTGCATAGCTGCGAATATGATGTCAACAACCCCGGCACAATTGATTCCGGTAATGGTACGGGCGATGATTTATTTTATGATGCTCAAACAAGCATTGACCTTAACACAAGCGGTGGCGGTCTGATTGATATTTTTCTTCCCCAAATCAATGATAATATTCAAATCGAATACATACTCACCTGTGCGCCAGTAGATTTTCCGGTAGATGCGGGGCAGAATATGAATGTTTGTCAAAATGAAGGAACTATTCAATTAACGGGTTCTCCTCTTCCTAATAGTGAACAAACCGCCCGATGGACAGGTTCGGGTATTATTGATAATGGTAATGGAACAGCGAGCTTCAATCCTTCGGGCTTATCCGGTGCATTTACATTCAATTATTCATTGATGAATGATATTGGTGGTTGTGAAGGCGATGATAATATCACCATTAATGTGAGTGCGCTGACAACACCCACTTTTTCCATTACAGATGAATACTGCCCCGGAGATACACCAAACACACTGGTTTCTTCATCCAATAATGGCATCACAGGTACTTGGAACCCTACTAGCATCAATACGTCCACTCCCGGACAATCTAATTATACATTTACCCCTACATCCGGTCAATGTGCCGATACCTATATACTTACGGTCAATACTCGTCCGCTTCCGTCAGTAGAAGCAGGTACAAACAATACAATTTGTGAAGGTGTAGGAACAATAACATTGACAGGTTCGCCCACGCCCGGAGCAGGCGAATCCGGCTCGTGGTCAGGTACGGGCATTATAGATAATGGTAATGGAACAGCCAATTTTAATCCAAGCGGATTGTCGGGTCCTATTACATTAAATTACGAATTTACGAATACTACAGGTTGTAAAAATGATGATAATGTCGTCATCACCGTCAACCCGACTCCGACACAACCCACCATTGAATGTTGGGAAACCGCCACGCTGAATACCGCAAATTGTATATGGGAAGTAACGGGTACTCAACCCTCCGAACCAACGACTGAATGTTACGAAACCGCTATTTTTAATAATACAACTTGTACATGGAATGTAACAGGCACACAACCCACCGAACCGACTACCGAATGTTACGAAACCGCCATTTTTAATACCACAAATTGTACTTGGGATCTAACAGGTACACAACCCATTGAACCTGCCACTGAATGTTATGAAACCGCCACTTTCAATACCTCAACTTGTACGTGGAATATAACAGGCAATCAACCCAACCAACCCACTACCGAATGTTATGAAACCGCTGTTTTCAATACCACAACTTGTACGTGGGAAACCACAGGCACGCAGCCCACTGAACCCGCAACAGAGTGTTACGAAACTGCGACTTTCAATACCACAACTTGTACGTGGAACATTACAGGCAATCAACCCACCGAACCAACGACTGAATGTTATGAAACCGCTCTTTTCAATACCACAACTTGTTCATGGGAAACCACAGGCACGCAGCCCACTGAACCGGCTACTGAATGTTACGAAACGGCTACTTTTAATAATACAACTTGTACATGGAATATAACAGGCAATCAACCCACTGAACCATCTACCGAATGTTACGAAACTGCCGTCTTCAACACCACCACTTGTACTTGGGAATTAACAGGCACACAACCTACCGAACCGACTACCGAATGTTACGAGACAGCTACTTTTAATAATACAACTTGTACATGGAATATAACAGGCAATCAACCCACTGAACCGGCTGCCGAATGTTATGAAACCGCCATTTTTAATACCACAACTTGTACGTGGGAATTAACAGGCAATCAACCCCTAGAACCTGCTACTGAATGTTACGAAACCGCTACGTTTAACACTGGCACTTGTACATGGGAAATCACAGGCAATCAACCCACTGAACCCACTACCCAATGCTATGAAACTGCTGTTTTTAATACTGCAACTTGTACATGGGAATTAACAGGCAATCAACCCGTAGAACCTGCTACTGAATGTTACGAAACTGCCACTTTCAACGCCACGACGTGTACATGGGAAGTTACAGGTACACAACCCACTGAACCAACCAACCTTGCATGTTATGAAACGGCTGTTTTTAATACCACAACTTGCGTTTGGGAATTAACAGGTACATCACCCACCGAGCCTACCACTGAATGTTACGAAACTGCTACATTTAACACCACAACTTGTATGTGGGAAGTTACAGGAACACAACCCACCGAACCGACCAACCTTGCCTGTTATGAAACTGCTGTTTTTAATACCACAACTTGCGTTTGGGAATTAACAGGCACATCACCTGCCGAACCTGCCACTGAATGTTACGAAACCGCCACTTTCAACGCTACGACGTGTACATGGGAAGTCACAGGTACACAACCCGCTGAACCCACAACAGAATGTTACGAAACCGCCACATTCAATAGCACAACTTGTGCGTGGGATGTAGCAGGTACACAACCTACAGAACCCGCTACCGAATGTTACGAAACCGCGATGTTTAACGCCGCAGCTTGTTTTTGGTATGTGGAAGGTACACAGCCAACAGAACCCACAACAGAATGTTACGAAACCGCGACCTTTAATACGACAAGCTGTGCATGGGAAGTAGCGGGTACGCAGCCCGTAGAACCCGCTACCGAATGTTATGAAACCGCAACTTTCAATACCACAACTTGTACGTGGGATATAACAAATACACAACCCACTGAACCAAGCACTGAATGTTACGAAACTGCTGTTTTCAATGCGACCACTTGTACATGGGAAGTATCGGGTACACAGCCCCTTGAACCCGCCACAGAGTGTTACGAAACCGCAACTTTTAACACAACCACTTGTACATGGGAAGTAGCAGGTACACAGCCAACCCAACCCACTATTGAATGTTACGAAACCACCGTTTTCAATACCACAACTTGTACATGGGATGTAGCAGGTACACAACCTATCGAACCCGCTACCGAGTGTTACGAAACGGCTATTTTTAATAATACAACTTGCACATGGGAAGTCACAGGTACACAGCCCCTTGAACCCACCACCGAATGTTATGAAACCGCCGTTTTCAATACTACAACATGTATTTGGGATATAACAGGCACACCACCCGAAATAGATGATAATTGCCCTTTGACGGATGACTCTTTTGACGATGCGACTTGTAGCGTAGTGAACAACCCGAACTGCCCTCCCGGTACTTTCTTCAATGCAGCAAATTGCGAATGTGAAACGCTGGAATTTCCCGGCTGCACTGATCCTTGCGCCACTAATTATGAACCCAATGCCAACGTAGATGACGGTTCATGTATATTTGAGCAAGAACCCGCTACGGCATGTTACGAAACAGCTACGTTCAATATCACAACTTGCTTGTGGGAAGTCACAGGTAATCAACCGATTGAGCCTAATACCGAATGTTACGAAACTGCCACATTTAACAATACAACTTGTGCATGGGAAGTCTCAGGCACACAACCCGCTGAACCAACTACAGCATGTTACGAAACCGCGACTTTTAATACAACAACTTGTGGCTGGGATGTGGCAGGCACACAACCCGTTGAACCCACCACTGAATGTTACGAAACTGCCACATTTAACAATACAACTTGTGCATGGGAAGTCTCAGGCACACAACCCGCTGAACCGACAACGGCATGTTACGAAACCGCTGTTTTTAATACCACGACTTGTATGTGGGAAGTCACTGGTACGCAACCTGTTGAACCAACGACTGAATGTTACGAAATCGCCACATTCAACAGCACAACTTGTATGTGGGAAGTCACTGGTACGCAACCCGCTGAACCGACCACAACATGTTACGAAATCGCTACATTCAACAGCACAACTTGTACGTGGGAAAGTTCAGGTTCGCAGCCCGTTGAACCCGCCACTGAATGTTACGAAACCGCGACCTTCAACACCACAACTTGTACGTGGGAAGTCACTGGTACGCAACCCACCGAACCAACTACCGAATGTTACGAAACTGCAACCTTCAATACGACGACTTGTATGTGGGAAATAGCCGGTACGCAGCCCGTTGAACCGACAACCGAATGTTATGAAACCGCCACATTTAATAATACATTTTGTGGATGGGAAATTAGCGGCACACAGCCCACAGAACCGACAACAGAGTGTTATGAGACAAGCACATTTAACAATACAACTTGTCTATGGGAAATTAGCGGCACACAACCCGTTGAACCGACCACAGCATGTTATGAAACAGCTACTTTTAATAGCACAACTTGTCTATGGTTAATCACAGGCACACAACCTGCCGAGCCGGCTACGGAATGTTATGAAACCGCCATTTTTAATAATACAACTTGTTCGTGGGAAATCACAGGCACACAACCCGTCGAGCCTGCTATTGAATGTTATGAAACCGCCAATTTTGATGCGGCAACTTGTGCATGGGAAGTCACAGGCACACAACCCACCGAACCAATCGGTGAATGTTATGAAACTGCCGTTTTCAATACCACAACTTGTACCTGGGATTTAACAGGTACGCCACCCGTAGAACCTGCCACTGAATGTTATGAAACCGCCGCATTCAACAGCACGACTTGTATGTGGGAAGTGACAGGTACGCAGCCCACAGAGCCTACGACAGCATGTTACGAAACCGCTGTTTTCAATACCACAACTTGTACGTGGGATCTGACAGGTACACCACCCGTTGAACCCGCTACCGAATGTTACGAAACCGCCACCTTCAACAGCATAACTTGTACATGGGATTTAATAGGCACACAACCTACCGAACCAACTACGGAATGTTATGAAACTGCCGTTTTTAATACCACAACCTGTACATGGGAAATCACAGGTACGCAACCTGCCGAACCGACTACGGAGTGTTATGAAACAGCAACCTTCAATAGCACAATTTGTACTTGGGAAGTGACAGGTACGCAACCTGTTGAACCGACGACCCAATGTTATGAGACCGCCACCTTCAACACCACAACTTGTACTTGGGAAACAATAGGCACATCACCCGTCGAACCTGCCACCGAATGTTACGAAACAGCTACATTCAATAGCACAACTTGTACATGGGAAGTCACAGGCACACCACCCGCCGAACCGACTACGGAGTGTTACGAAACCGCAGCCTTTAATAATACAACTTGTACTTGGGAAACAATAGGAACGCCTCCCACCGAACCCGCTACGGAATGTTACGAAACCGCTACATTCAACAGCACAACTTGTACATGGGATTTAACAGGCACACAACCCGCAGAACCGACTACGGAGTGTTACGAAACCGCAGCCTTTAATAATACAACTTGTACTTGGGAAACAATAGGCACACCACCCACCGAACCTGCTACGGAATGTTATGAAACCACAACATTCAATATGACAACTTGTACATGGGAAATCGTAGGCACACAACCTGCCGAACCAACTACGGAATGCTACGAAACCGCCGTTTTTAATACCATAACTTGTTCATGGGATTTGGTAGGAACACAGCCGGAAGAGCCGACGACCGAATGTTATGAAACGGCTACTTTCAATGCTACAACATGTGCATGGGAAGTCACAGGCACACAACCCCTTGAGCCAACTACCGAGTGTTACGAAACGGCTACTTTTAACGCGACAGCATGTACATGGGAAATCACAGGCACACAACCCACCGAACCAACTACGGAGTGCTACGAAACAGCAACTTTCGATACGGATATTTGCGCTTGGAATATAACAGGCACACAACCCGACGAACCCAATACCGAGTGTTACGAAACCGCCTCCTTCAACACTTTCCTTTGTACTTGGGAAATCACAGGTACACAGCCGCTTGAACCTTCTGTGGAATGTTACGAAACTGCTACTTTTAATATTGCAACGTGTATATGGGAAATTACCGGAACACAACCCACTGAACCACCTGCGGAATGTTACGAAACCACCATTTTTAATAATACAATATGTGCATGGGAAATCACAGGTTCAACACCCGTTGAACCAAGTGCAGAATGTTACGAAACCGCTACCTTTAATGAGATGACTTGTGTATGGGAAATTGCGGGTGATGAACCCGACGAACCGGATACCGAGTGTTACCAAACTGCTACTTTTGATACAAATATTTGTGCTTGGAATATCTCAGGAGACCAACCCGTTGAGCCTACAATTGAATGTTACCAAACCGCAACTTTCAATACATCAACTTGTACTTGGAATATTACAGGCACACAACCCCTTGAACCCGCTACAGCTTGTTACGAAACTGCCGTTTTTAATACCACAACTTGTATGTGGGAAATCACTGGCACACACCCCCTTGAACCCAACACCGAGTGTTACGAAACTGCCACCTTTAATGCCGCTTCATGCACATGGGAAATCACAGGCACACAACCCACAGAACCCGCCGTTGAATGTTATGAAGCAGCGACCTTCAACAATACAACATGTACTTGGAACATCGTAGGCACACAACCCGTAGAACCTGCTACGGAATGTTATGAAACGGCAACCTTTAATACATCAACTTGCTCGTGGGAAGTCACAGGCACACCACCTGCCGAACCCACCACAGAATGTTACCAAACCGCTGCTTTCAATACGACGACTTGTGTGTGGGATATAACAGGAACACAACCTGAAATAGATGATAATTGCGACATCACAGATGATTCTTTTGATGCAGTAAACTGTGTGGCAGTGAACACCCCCAATTGTCCACCAAACACCTTCTTCAATGCAGCCAATTGTGAATGTGAAACCATAGAAGTTCCCGGCTGTACCGACCCTTGCGCCACCAATTACGACCCCAACGCAAATCTAGATGACGGTTCATGCTTATTAGAAGAAGCACCTACTATTGCGTGTTACGAAACAACAACATTTAATACCACAACTTGTACATGGGAAATCACAGGTACACAGCCGACTGAACCTAATACGGAATGTTATGAAACTGCTGTTTTTAATACAAATACTTGTACATGGGAAATCACAGGCACACAACCCCTTGAGCCTAGCACAGCATGTTATGAGACAGCTATTTTTAATAGTACAACTTGTGATTGGGAAATAGTAGGTTCACAACCCATTGAACCCACGATTGCGTGTTATGAAACAACAACATTTAATGGTATAACTTGCGAATGGGAAATCACAGGTACACAACCCGTCGAACCAACGACCGAATGTTACGAAACTACTGTTTTTAATACATCAATTTGTTCATGGGAAATCACAGGCACACAGCCCGTTGAGCCTTCCGTTGAATGTTATGAAACCACTGTTTTTAATGGCACAACCTGCGAATGGGAAATCACAGGTGACCAACCTGTTGAGCCTACGACAGACTGTTACGAAACCGCCATTTTTAATAACACAACTTGTGCATGGGAAGTCACAGGCACACAGCCTGTCGAACCCACCACTGAATGTTACGAAACCGCCACATTCAATACGACAACTTGTGCATGGGACATCGCAGGCACACAACCCGTCAAACCCACCACTGACTGTTATCAAACCGCTACGTTTAATGGTACGACTTGTGAATGGGAAATCACAGGCAACCAGCCCGTAGAACCCAATATGGAGTGCTACGAAACAGCGACTTTCGACAGTGCTACCTGTACATGGGAAGTTTTAGGTACACAACCCGTAGAACCCACTATTGAATGTTACCAAACAACAATATTTAATACAACAACGTGCGAATGGGAAATCACTGGCGAACAACCAGTTGAACCAACTACTACATGTTACGAAACAGTTACTTTTAATGATGTTTCTTGTGAATGGGAAATCAGCGGCACGCAACCCGAACAACCTGTCACTGCATGTTACCAAACCGCGACATTCAATGATGTAACTTGTGATTGGGAAGTTGCAGGTGAGCAACCGATTGAACCAACTACGGCATGTTATGAAACAGCCATTTTAAATGATGTTTCATGCGAATGGGAAATCACCGGAACGCAACCCGAACAACCAGTCACCGCATGTTACGAGACAGCTAATTTTAATGACGTTTCCTGTGAATGGGAAATTACAGGCACACAACCCGAACAACCAGTTATAGAATGCTACGAAACCGCGACATTCAATGATGTAACTTGTGATTGGGAAGTTGCAGGTGAGCAACCGATTGAACCAACTACGGCATGTTATGAAACAGCTACTTTCAACGATGTAACTTGTGCTTGGGAAATCACAGGCGAACAACCGGAAATAGATGACAACTGCGACTTGACGGACGATTCATTCGATGAAACAACTTGCACAGTTATCAATACCCCAAATTGCCCTGACGGTACATTCTTCAACGCAGCTAATTGCGAATGTGAAGAAACAGAAGTACAAGGCTGCACCGACCCATGCGCCACCAATTACAATCC
>CALIZI010000216.1 GCA_938028705.1 uncultured Saprospiraceae bacterium
TAAGCTCCGTAGGAGCGGCACTGTTTGTACATTTAACGGTGTCGGTGCTACGCACCTTGATAAGTTTTGCTTGGTTTTTTGCTACAAACAGGGGCGGTACTATGTACCTTTTGGTCAAACTAATTTTAATCGCACAGGTTGACTTTAGCCGTCAGGTGCTTCATTCCCCGCGACGGCTGAAGTCGTCGGTACGGAGTAGATAAAAATTATTAAAAATACTAACATCATGGACAAGAAAAACACACCAAAAACCGACAAGCCGGAAGTTCACGACGACTTGAAAGGTTTTGACATTAATATCAATCAATTTGGAGAAGTGACCTCTACGATAAAGCCCGAAAAATTAAACGAGTTTTTGAATGAAAATGTGGACGATAAAAAATTGAAAGACGAGGACAGTAAATCGGCTGATTCGTAAATCAGTTAATCAGGTAATTTCACGTCTGCCTGATTAACGGTTCAACCGATAAAACTAACTACCGTTTCACCATTTTTAATGAATACATATCACTCGCTGAATGGATATTTAAAAAATAAATACCCTTCGGCAGTGCTATAATACGAATCACATTTTGGGCAGCAAATCCGTTTTGCTGCACCTTGCCCGATGTATCATAAATGAGGTAATCAAATCCGCTATCTATACCTTCGATGATCACCTCACTATTCGCCGGATTTGGAAAAATCCCGACCATTTCATTCTGCAAAATATCAACGGCTGTTGTCATCACACCATTCAAGGTATTGACCACTTCAAGTGCATTTCCAATCTCATAAAAATCGACGGTAATGAAGTTTGGAAATTTATTATGTATCGTTTGACATTCGTTAATACGATTCATAAAAAACGGATTGGCATTAGCAATTTCGGCTTGCTCTGCCTGCCCCACACCAAGTACCGCGTCGGTGATAAAATGATTAAAAATAAACAAATCATTCGCAGCATTGCCCCGGTTATAATCACAAACAAACTCCACCGTATCGTGTACCGAATAATGTGTTTCTACCGCATAATCCCACACATAATGATACCAATTTTGGTCAGCACCCGCATCATTCTCATCTGTAAATATCACCAATCGCTTCCCTGTATTCATCATTTCTCCAAGCGTTGCCCAATCCGAATTCGGCATTTTTTCATACAAAAAATCTGACAAACCCGCTTCATCTATCGCTTGCTCAATAAGATCCGCAGTCGTATAACATTCCAATATAATCGTCACAATTTCATGCGGCGAATCCAGCAGAAAATTTTTAATTTCCGTAAGATTATCCACCAAAGGTACTGTACCCAAAAACGTAAATCCGTGATATACCGTAGGCACACCATCCTCGTCATATACATCAATCATCAGCCCCCTCACACCATCATTCAACTGCTGACTGATGCCGTAAGTTTGGTTCGGTAACTGGAAATTCTCCTCGCCTGCATTATAGGCATTATGCGTGGTCAGGTAAGCTACTTCATTGTATTTTTTACCACACAATTCTTCATAACCATTACATTGCGCTATGATGTTTTTGACAATAAAAAATTGACAAACAATAATTAATATATAATATTTAAATTTCATAATACTAACTTGATAACGTCATGTTTTAAAAATGAAAATATGTTTGTGTTTAACATGGGATATTTTTTCCGAATTTGGGCTAAAACTCGTCAGACATTTAAACATTGCTGGAAAAATATGACATCATCGGTGAATCTTGAAAATGTCAGACGAGTTTTAGCCCAAATTCAAGAGCAAAATGTCAAATATATTAAATAAAAATAAAACATGACATTGTCAAGCTACAATTCTTCATAACCATTACATTGCACTATGATATTTTTGACAATAAAAAATTGACAAACAATAATTAATATATAATATTTAAATTTCATAAAAAATAATTAGTAGTACGGGCTGTCTTTAGCTGCCCACGTTCTTTAAATTCTTTTGCCTATTTCTATCATTATTCCTACATTCGTGCCTGATGATAAGCTAACAAAATTTAACGGGATTAAAGATAATGAGTATGGACCGTTTTACACATTTTTTTTAGTAAAAACTATGAACCATGAACCGACACAGTAAATGAAAAAAGTACATCAAATCAGTCCTGACGCAATTGGTCTTAACGACTTAGCGGCACTTATAAAGGATGATTACCAACTCGAATTATCCGAAAAAAGTCGAGCCTTGATTCAAAAAAACAGAGCGTATTTGGAGCGCATATTAAGCGAAACCGACGCACCGATATACGGGGTCAATACAGGCTTTGGAAAACTATGCGACATTCGTATTTCGCCCGAAGCCCTCGAACAATTGCAGTACAATCTGGTGGTTTCGCATGCCTGCGGCACTGGTGATGAAGTGCCTGCCGAAGTCGTCAAATTGATATTGCTCCTCAAAATAAAAAGCCTGGCTTATGGGCATTCGGCAGTGCGTTTAGAGACCGTTGAACGGCTGATATATTTCTACAATCACAATATTTTACCGGAAATATTTGAACAGGGTTCGCTCGGTGCTTCGGGCGATTTGGTGCCGCTTGCACACATGAGTCTTGCGCTCATTGGCTTGGGCAATGTCCGCTACAAAGGCAAAAAAATACCGATAAGCAACCTGCCTGCCGACCTTGCTCCCTCCCCTCTCCAATTGCAATCCAAAGAAGGGCTTGCCCTGCTCAACGGTACACAGTTTTCTTTGGCCCACGCCGTATGGTCACTTGTCAAAGCTAGACATCTCTCCCAACTTGCCGACCTCACCGCCGCCATTTCGATAGATGCTTTTCAGTGCCATACCACACCCTTCGACGAGCGGCTACACCACATACGTCCGCACGAAGGACAAGTGGCAACTGCCGCCGCATTACGCCAATGGCTCGAAGGCAGTCAAATCGCTAAACTTCCCAAGCATGCTGTTCAAGACCCTTACGCTTTTCGCTGCACGCCGCAGGTGCATGGAGCAAGCAAAGATGCACTGGCATACATCCAAAAAGCCATCGTCACGGAAGCCAACTCCGTCACCGACAACCCGAATGTATTTGACGAAAGCGATGCCATTCTTTCCGGTGGTAATTTCCACGCACAGCCGCTGGCATTACCTTTAGATATGTTGGCAATTGCACTCGCGGAGTTGGGCAGTATCTCTGAACGGCGGGTCTATCAATTGATTTCGGGTGAGCGCGGACTGCCCGTTTTTTTAGCCAAAAACTCAGGGCTTAATTCCGGTCTGATGATTCCGCAATATACCGCCGCATCCATCGTTAGTCAAAACAAACAACTTTGTACACCTGCTTCGGTAGATTCTATCGTCTCTTCCAATGGACAGGAAGACCACGTCAGCATGGCTGCTAATGCTGCTACGAAAGCCTACCGCATTGTCCGAAATGTGGAGCGACTGCTTGCCATTGAATTTATGACCGCAGTACAAGCTCTTGAATATCGTCGTCCGGCACAATCTTCTCCGCACATTGAACAACTGGTAGCGGGCTACCGCAAATTTGTTCACACATTAGAAGATGACCGATACTTGTATCCTGATATTCAAAATACTATTCGGTATATGCAAAGCATTAGTGTGTGAGTAAAAGCATGTTTAGAATTGTAGTTGACACTTTTATATTAAAATTAAAATAATGTAAAATGTAAAATAATAAATGTAAAATGTAAATTTGTATAACGCGAGTGAACGCGAGACAATTCTTATTTTATTGATTTTTAATTTTTTAAACAATAGAAAAATATAAATGTATTGTTCACGTACTACAAGCACTTTTATATTTTAAATTTGATATGAGTGTGACACACATTAATAGATTTATAATGTGAAATCAGAAAAAGCCAAGATTAGCATGAACCTCCGTAATGACTGCTTTAGCTGTCAAGTGGGCAGTAATTTGTCACAAAGCAATGATTTTCAAGTAATTGAATGTTGAGTTAAAACTACACTTGACAGCTAAAGCAGTCATTACAG
>CALIZI010000217.1 GCA_938028705.1 uncultured Saprospiraceae bacterium
TGCCCACGTTTAGCAAACTTGAAAAGTTTACCAAACGGGTTTATGATACTTTGTGTAAAATTAATATCGTATAAAGTATCAACTACATGGATGAACTTGTCAATCACTAACGAGGTATTTTTTTATATTTAAAAATGCCTTTGCTTGATTTCCTCGCAAGATACCCTCCGCAGTATTCCAGCTCTTAGCGATACGAGGTCAGTGCTTTATCGTTTTCAGGTACTATATTCGTATTCCACTCCATCGCTAAATATGTGGATACGCAGAATATAGCTCCATCGGTAAGGGCGCAGATAATGTGTTTATTCATGTCATTTCATATTTAAATTTCGCAGAAAAAAAAGTAGTTGATACTTTTTCGACTTCATTTTAAAATAAAAAAAATATTTAAAACACCGTTTACTAAACTTCAAAGAGTTTAGTAAACGAGGTAAGGCAAATTAATTATTCATTGAGGTATCATAAAAAAGACCACTTTACTGAAAGAAGAAAGATTTTCATCATAAAATCTCTCTTCTCTCAATGAAGTGGTCTCTCCTACCCTCACGAGAATAGGTATATTGGACTTTGGATAAAGGAAATTGGGGAATTTGGAAATTCGGTAAAACCCTCTATTCTAATTATTTATGAAAAATAATTATTTACATGTTTTATTTAAATAATAAAATAAAAATAATTGATAGATTACGAATTTAAACCTAATTTCCCAATTCCCTAATTCCCATTCTTTCCAAAGGTATCAACTTTTACATTTTACCGCATCAGGTACATTTTACCATAATTATTTTTAAAATACTGATTGGTATTATTCTGGAATCGTTCGTAATCTTCGCCATTATTGTCTCTGGTCACGACACGATATAGATATACACCATTGGCGAGTTGGTCGCCGTATTGGTCGGTGCCATCCCATGCAAAGTCGGTGATGTTATTACCAACGTGCAAATCGCCGAGTTCGTCCATCAGTATTTCACGCACTACTTTTCCTGTGACGGTCATAATTTGAATTTTCATATAATCCGGTATCGTTGCGCCGGTCAGTGTAAAGACAAAGCGCGTAGAAGTAGTAAACGGATTAGGATAATTCAAAACATTGGTAATACCCGTCCGTCTGACGACCTCAAAGGAAACTTTGTAGTCCAAATCACCGGATTGATTGCCGGAAACATCCTCTGCCTGAACGAATAATTGATACACGCCATCGAGTTCCAGACTCGGATTAAACTCAATCACTGCCTTATTGCCCTCCTGAGCAAATGTGCTTCTTTCTGCCGGATAAAATATAACGGCATCGCTATCAAATGAAATTTGTCGCAAGTTACTCTCTCCCGGATATTTGATTAAGAGTTTGAATAAAGACGTATCGGCAAGTTCGAGATATTCGTTTTCATCGCGTAGCGAAATGACAATATTCGGATTCGCAGAAACAATATCACCATCTAGTATATGCTGCCCGTCAAAAGTCACATCCAATATCGGATTGAGCCTGTCCCCTTCTACAAAGAAAGACCTGATAGCGATATTATTGACATGTGTACCTTCCGGTTGGTCTTCATTCGGATTGGCTTCAATGATGAGTTTATTGACTCCGCCCAATCTTGTTGTTTCTACATCCAATGAAGCAAACAAAGTATCATTGGCGACAAGCGGACGCAATCTATCTTTATAAACTACCGAATTATTATAGCTATTTATAATAGAATAATTCATCAACAAACTATCCATATTGGTCCGGCTGATATTTTCTACGGCAATTTTCATCTCAAGATTTTCACCGCGCCTGATCGTATCACTTTGAAAGGTAAAAAAGAGGTCGGGGCGCAGTGCCACATCGGGGAGTTCCTCGTATATCACACGCCAATATTCCAACTGAGGCGCACTAGCCTCATCGGGATCGGAGATGTCATATTCCAGTTGAAGTCGTGGATATTGTGCAGCATCAATACTGCCGTTAAACATGTAGTCATGGTCGGTCAATCCACTGACGAGGAGTACGCGCCCTTCATCCGGTGTGATACCATATACATTAATGGCTACCTCGTCATTGCTTTGTTGTTCGCTGACATCCCAATGCAATGAAATCCACTCGGTAGCCGGACCCACTGTGGTAGAAGCCACCGTACCTTCCGTCCAGTTGCCTTGTACCGTAAAGGTCGGTTCTATAATGGCATTTTCGTCCGCACCAAATTCTTCACCGATATTAATATTATTGGTCAGATCTACAATACCTGCATACGGCGCACCTTCGGTCGTCGGGATTTGAGATAAACCGCGAGCCGCAAAAGCATTGAACAGACTGGGTGGCCAACTCTCCGGCAGATAATCGTTCAGACTATATACCATCATATACGAGACATCCGAAAGTCCGGGCAGTACATCTGTCAGGAAGCTTTGCAGATTAACACGCCCATCCTGTGTATCGGTAGGGAATAAGAAAGCCGGTGCAACATCTTTACACAAAAAGGTGCTGTAATCTCCCTGATTTCCTCCCATTTGTTCATTATTAACAGGTGATAAATTTTCATCAAATAAGACAATGTACATGCCCTGTTCATTTTTTTCACAACCTTCTACATCATATATTCTCGAACCGTTTATCGAATAATCAATTTCATTTTGAAGTAATACGCCTACATGAGCATTTTTTACAATCACTTCAATATTATCATCGACAAATTCAAATCGGCGATTTGGATATCTAATATTATTAAAACGATTTTTTGTAAATTGATAATAATGCGATTGATTCCAGCCCGGATTTTCTCCGTCAATATACACAAATGAACGTCCGCGCCAACCTAGCGCATCTGGTGCTTGGTCAGGATCTACCCGTACCCGCCAGTAATAGACCGTCTCATTGATAAGTGGTATAGAAGGTGTCCACTCAATAAGCCCTCCCCCTTGTGAAATGGCTGTACTTTGTTTGATAGGACTGTTGAATGTTTCGGTGGTATCTATCTCAATTTGATAGCTAAATTCTTCCGCAAAAGCATTCGCAGTAGAGGCTTTAAGTACCAAATCTTCATCGGCTCCGATAATACTGAAATTGTATGGATAAACAGGTTCTATATCGTCCGAAAAGATAAATAAATCAGCAATTTCCGTATTATTTTCCTCCGCTGTGGGTGTGGGAAGTTCAACGATTTCTTCGACCGCATCTACGGTAATTCTGAATTGATTGAGTCCGGTAGATTGAGACCTTGACTCCACATTATAGGAGTATTCCTGCTCAAAATCCGGTGAATCCACCATTTCATCTACGATAGGTATTTCGATGCCACTCGGCAAGATACGTTCAATCAATAATCTGTATTGTTCGGGCGTAGAACGTCCGATATTGGTGACAGTAAATGTGAGGTCAAAATCGTCATTGGCATCCGGCGTAGCGGGGTCAAAAGCGATAGAAGATTTTTTGACGATATAATCGGGAGCTGCCGAAGTATTGAGCCGAATCGAAGGGTCGCCATTGAGTGTCATTTGTTGATATACAATTCTGGTACTGACACTTGACCCCGCATTGACCATATCCGTAATCACAGCCTTGACCAAATCTCCAATGCCCTCACCATAATTATCAACGGCGGCTTTGCGATAAAACATTTCGGCAAATCTATCAAGAGAGGGCAAACCCGAAAGGCTGACCGTAGCCAGAAAAGCAATCGCGCCTCTGTCTTCTACAAAAACGAATTGTTCGCCAAGATTTTTAGCTTTTTGGTGTATTTGTCCGCTAAAACATCCTAAAGAAAGAATAAGCGGATAGCGGTCTTGGTTCTCATAATTTTCCGGCGCATCGAGGTTAAAATCAAAAGAGCCGGGAGAAGAGTGACCATAAAAAGTAATGAGCGAAGAGCCGTCATTGATAAGCGAATCGAGTAAGTCGGAAGTCGAAATTTGTATGGGGTCAGAACTATTTTTATAAAAAGAATAGACCTCTCCGCCATAATTATCATCCTCAATGATTTCTTCATAATCTTCGAGGTTATTTTTAATGGTACTTTGAATCGAAACATCGCCGCCACCGAGGTGAATGATGCGTTTCATCCATGCTTTATCTTCAATGGTTTGAGGAAGGTTTTGGTTTCCTTCAAATGCCTTTACTTTATTGAAATATATCCTCACCTCATCAGCCGAAGTGACCGGTATTCTACCGATAGCAATACGCGGAATGTCCGAATCCGGCGTAGAAACAAGGAGATTATCGGAGGGGTCGTGACCGAAGGTAGGTGTATAAGAAGGTTGAGGATTGTTTGTAACAGTCCGTACCGAGTAATAAGGTCTTGATTTGCCGATAATAAAAATATATTTGGGTTTCATCGTCCACTTGGCAAGGGAGAATCCCGCAAGGTTACGAATCGACATGACATGCTTGCTGACTCCATAGGCAAATTGGTCATATAATTCTTCTACATCTATCAAAACGGGTTGATAACCAACAGATTTTCGATAATCTGCATATTGTTGAGCATAATTATCACCTTGCATAAATTTCTTATGCGACAGCATTATAAAATCACCTTGTGTACTAGAGTAATCCGTAAAATTCACCGGAATCAACTCCGTCACAGGCGTAGGTGCGCTTTGCGACACCAAGACCAATTCGCGGTCTTGACCGGAAGCAGGCAAACCGACACTGACAGTGCTGCCACTCACATTGGTTACGATACGCAAGCCATTTGTCAGGTCATACAAAACAGGCGGTATGCTGCCAAAATCAAAGTCGCTAATTTCCAGTCTCTTAGCACTCGCACTCGCTGGTATATTAAATTTAAATGTATTTTGATTGGCAAATTTGAACTCTCGCGGATAGGTAATTTTTACAAAAGCGGTTGAGTATTTATCATTCGGACCGACCTGCCCCTGCAAATTAACTTCAGTAGTGGCAGAGAGCAAACTATTCGGTAAACTTTGCGAAATTGGACGAAAATCGTATTGATTAAAAACCGGATTATCTACCGTAAGGTTGCTGCCATTGACACTCAGGCGGATATTGTGAGCATCACCATCAGAAGCCGCAAAGTTCATATCAAGCCTTGCACCCGAACCACCGGCATAGATATTATCTAAATTTAAAGTATATTTTCCGTCATTGGTAAAGGTGCTTCCAAAACCCTCTCCGGGAGAAAAAGTGGATTCGAATTGCTCTCCGTTTTCTTCACCTCTATTGTATTTTGGGGTGGGTACTTCCACCACCTCGTGCAAAAAGAAAGGCTCCACTGCACCCGAAGGATTATTAGTCGTATTGGCAAATCGCTTATGTCCTGCACTCGTATTCCAGGTCAGAAAGTAAGCCGACGAATCGGTAAACATACTGTAATAAGGATTGAATAAATCATCGGGTGAGCTATGTACATGTACGTCCAGATCGCCTTTATTTTTTTCTGCATAAAACTCAATATAGTCATTACTGCCCATAGTGCCGTTGGTAGAAGTATAAATGGGAATCTCCTCACCATCGACAAACACCTGTAAATTGTCTGCCGAAATAGAACTGACAGGTACACCCGAACTCGCTAAAGTTTGGTACGGAATGCGATACATACCATTGGCAGTGATATAAGTTTTACGGTAAGATTGGTCATATTCAATCCATTCATTGCCGTAGAGCGTATCTCCGTTGACATACATTTGAGCATCAAGCCCGGTTGCAAAAAATAATAAGCTGAAGATGAGTATTGCTAAGCTTTTCATATCTTGAATATTTAAGTTTAGTTGATTAGTTGATAGCGTTTGTGAAGTTGATAGCCTTGATTGTGGAATTATGTGTATTTTTTTTACTATTTTAAAATAAAAAAATTTATAAATTGTTTATTTTTAATAAAATATTATAAAATAATTTTAATTATATTCTTCATATTTTGATAAAATTGTATGAGAGCAGAACAAATTTTTAATTTTATTTTGAAACCGTACTGTACTGACGACTTCAGTCGTCAAGTGGCTCGGCGTTTCCCGCGACGGCTAAAGTCGTCGGTACGGGATAGATTAAAAATTTGTCTTGCACCCAATTATATTTTGTATTATGGTTCAAGGGTATTTTTAATAAAATATTATAAAATAATTTTAATTATATTCTTCATATTTTGATGAAATTGTATGAGAGCAGAACAAATTTTTAATTTTATTTTGAAACCGTACTGTACTGACGACTTCAGCCGTCAAGTGGCTCGGCGTTTCCCGCGACGGCTAAAGTCGTCGGTACGGGTTAATTTTTAATAATAAATAAATTATAAAATAATTTTAATTAATTAAAAAACGGCTATATTTCAATGCGACCATTATTCAATTTAAAAATATTTTTACAAATTATTTCGCCCCCTCTATCAACTCTATCAACTCCATAAACTTGATAAACTCCATCAACTAATTCCTTCTACTCAATCGCCTCACTCTCATATCAATGATCAGCGAAATTAAATGATTATACAAATTATCAGTATGACTTGCCCAGTTGGTAAAAGCATAATCAAGCCGGACATAGCGTTTTTCTTCTTCGACCAGGGTACTTTTTTGTGGAATTTGAATCCCGATACCTGCATTGGGTTGAAAAACCAGCCGTCTGCTTGTACCGTTCAATACCCGCTGAATATTATTAATGCCTCCCCTAAGCGAAATGATTTTGGCATAAGAAAGTTCTAGCCCCAATTTTGGGTCAAGATTTAAATACCTGCTACTGACGAGTACATTGCGTTGTCCGTCTGTATTTATATCCATATCAAGTGCTGCAAGCAAGTTGAATTTTTCACCAAAATTCGTAGCGTATGCTGTACCGAGTGTCAATTTTGGGGCGGTAATTTCCACCGAACTTGCCGGAATAATATTATCTGTCAATTCAAAAACTGCTTGTTCTTCGGGTGTAAACGAAAAATCCCAAGCAGTAAAAGTCGTGGTAATATCATGGGCGGTCAATCCGAAATACCAATGGTCATTCGGATGATATTTTGCTCCCAGATCCACACCAAAACCCCATGCCTCCGCGAAGTTGCCAACCTGTCGGCGAATGACCTTTGTATTAGCACCGATTTGCAGTCCTTTGACAAACAATTTTTGCGAATAACTCAATGTAAAGGCATAATCTGCTGCCGAAAATGTCGTGATATTATCGTAATTCAAGCTACCGTCTGCATCCACCAATTCGAGTGTATTCGGGATATTGTCTATTCCAAAACGCACACCCGATAGCCCCAAGACTGCCCGCGTATTATTGAACCGAACGGGTTTGGCGAGTGCCAGATAATCGTACTGACCGATACCCGCAAACCACTCTGCGTGCATGGCAGCCACCTGAAAAGAGACCCGCACATCTGCCAGTCCTGCGGGGTTCCAATACATCGCCGTTGCGTCATCGACATGCGCCGACATCGCACCGCCCATGCCATGCGCCCGCGCCCCTACACCTATATTCAAAAATTCATTACTGAATTTTGGTGCTTGAGCAACAACAGTATAGTTAAGTAATAATAATAGTAAAAAACAAGTAGCCGATTTTGCCATAAATGCGATAATACGATAATGTGATAATGTTGAAATGAGTTAATAATATTATCGCATTACCACATTTCAACATTATCTCATTACATCCGTCAAGATTCTCGTCTCATAGCTTCTTTCAGACGGGGAATATTCAAGTCGAGCATCAAACTAATGGTATGTGAATTTTCCGTCAGGGCTTGCTTGCCCATCGGAAGTGCATAATCAATTCGCAAGGTTCTGAACAGCTTGATGCCAATGCCGACATTGGGCTGTATCACCAGCGTTTCTACGTCATTAATATCAGTGGCGCGTTGGATATTATTCAAGCCACCACGCAAATAAATCACATCATTATAGCCAAATTCTATACCCACACGCGGGTCGATACTCACCGGACTGGCACTCACCAGTACGTTGCGCTCGCCGTCAAAAGTCGTCACCAAATTGGCTTCTATGAGTATATCGGTAAAGGGGATTTTTCCGTCGTCGGGCATACGTTTGTCGAATGCCAAACCAAGTACAAGAGAGGGTCTGGTGATTTCTATACTACTCTGAGGTACCTCATTATCATTGAGTTGTAAAACTTCTTTTTCTTCATCTGTAAAATCAAAACTCCAAGCATTGAAGGTAGAAGTAATATCTTTTGCCATAAGACCTACCCGAAAATCATTGACTTTATACTGTGCGCCCAAGTCCAGACCAAAGCCCCATGCGCTCGCAAAAGGACCGATTTTGTGATGAACAATTTTGGCATTCGCGCCCACGTTTACACCTGTTCCCGACAATTTGCGGGCATAGCTGAATATCATCGCATAATCGGCTGCCGAAAATTGAGTAACATTGGAGTAGTTGAGCGTACCGTCATCTTCATAGAGGCTTAGTGTATTGGGAATATTATCTACGCCCAAACGCACAAATGAAAACCCGACAGCGTCTTTGTGTGTACGATCTTTATTGGCATCTTCCGACAATACAGAACTCAAGGGGGCAGCGATACCAAAATAATCGTAATTTGAAATACCGGCAAACCACTCAGAGTGTGTGAATCCGGCTTGCACCATATCAGGGTCAATATTCATCAATCCGGCAGGGTTCCAGAAACTTGCCGTTGCATCATCAATACTGGCTACCTGCGTATTGCCCATTGCCTGGCTTCTTGCCGATACACCAATATCCAAAAAGGCATTGCTATATTTTTGAGCATAAACGGAAGGGGTCAATAAACTGATTATCAATACAATAAATAAGATGTATCTCATCTAGGAGGATTATTTATGTTGTGCTGAAAATTATTTTAAGAATATTTTAAGAAACGTTAAGGTTCATTTAATTATTGTTTGAAAACAATTTTGTTGTCTTACCAAAAATCATTCCTAAGTTGTTCTTTTTTGCCATTTAAATATTTATTTTTAAAAATATATTATTTAAAAAATTTAATATTATTCAAATTATTAAGGAAATAAATATTGCAAATATTTTTACTTTTATTAAAATAGTTGTCACAAATAGATACGAAAAATTGTAGTACGATGTTGTCTAATTAAATGTAAAAATAAGAGTTGCCTTTCACAATTACAGTATTATATGCCTTTAAGTCGTTCAAATGACAGAAAACTTATGGTCTGCCATACTCACTGTTTCGCTCATATGTATTAAGCGGTGAAAAATGTAAAATCCCGTCATTCGTCGGGACAAGTTGTAAAACACAAAATGTAAAATGTAAAAGTGTCGATAGGACATGAAGTTATTTATTTTTAAATTATTATATATTTAAAATTTTGAAAATCAAATTATTGTTGAAAAATATTCACGTTATACACTTTTACATTTTACATTATAATAACGATTTTTACCTTATAGTACAGATGAGCGCACTGTTTAATGATAAAGCATTCCAATCATCGTTAATTTCCTCATTCAAATCCGTACCTTTGTGAACTTATTTATATGGCTAAACTGTTACATTGTTGTATTGTTGTATTGTTCGATTGTTGCATGGAACATTATGTTTTTTGGTATGTTTAAATTTCGCAGAAAAGTTTTGGTACTTTTTTGACTTCATTTTAAAATAAAAAAAAACTTAAAACCCCGTTTACTAAACTTCAAAGAGTTTAGTCTCCGATAGCTATCGGAGAAGTAAGACACTGATATTTAAGTAATTACAAATTTTGGTGATATGCCTACGTTTACTAACTTGACACAATGTCATGTTTTAAAAATATGTTTGTGTTTAACATGGGATATTTTTTCCGAATTTGGGCTAAAACTCGTCTGACATTTAAATATTGCTAGAAAAATATGACATCATCGGTAAATTTTAAAAATGTCAGACGAGTTTTAGCCCAAATTCAAGAGCAAAATGCCAAATACATTAAATAAAAATCAAACATGACATTATCAAGCTAAACTCGAAAAGTTTAGTAAACGGGATACATTATTTTTGTTCATCTAAAGTGTCAACCGTTTTTCTAAACATGTCTGTTTTTTGCACAACAACACAACAACACAACAACACAACAACACAATAACACAATCATGAATTTCATAGAAGAATTACGATGGCGCGGACTGATACAAGATATGACTCCCGACCTCGAAGAAGCCGCTGCAAATGAACAACTAACGGCTTATATCGGCTTCGACCCGACTGCCCCTTCTTTACATATTGGCAATATGGTGCCGATTATGTTGTTGGTGCATTTACAGCGGCACGGGCATAAGCCTATTGCACTCGTAGGGGGTGCTACGGGGCGCATTGGCGACCCTTCGGGCAAGGATGCCGAGCGGCAATTATTGGACTTGGATGTACTGGATGCCAATATGGTGAAGGTGGGCGAACAACTCCGTAGTTTTCTTGATTTTGACTGTGGTTCTGCTTCCGCAGAAATGGCGAATAATTACGATTTTTACAAAGATATGGGCGCACTGGAGTTTTTGCGCGATGTTGGTAAGCACCTCACTGTCAATTACTTACTATCCAAAGATTCGGTCAAAAATCGTTTGGAGAGTGGTTTGTCTTTTACGGAGTTTAGTTACCAATTGATACAGGGCTACGATTTTAAATGCTTGTATGAAGAGAAAGGCTGTACGCTCCAAATGGGCGGCTCCGACCAATGGGGCAACATCACCGCAGGGGTCGAATTTATCCGACGAATGCTAGGCAAAAAAGCCCACGCACTTACCACTCCCCTACTCACCAAACCCGATGGCAAAAAGTATGGCAAATCGGAAGGCGGCAATGTCTGGCTCGATCCGGCGATGACCTCGCCCTACCAATTTTACCAGTTTTGGCTCAACTCCGAAGATGCGATGTTGGAGCGATTGTTTAAGACTTTTTCATTAAAACCAAAAACAGAAATAGAGGACATACTCGCCAAGCATCAGGAAGATCCGGGTCGTCGTTTTGGACAAAAAAACTTAGCGGAAGAAATCACTGTGCGTGTGCATTCGCAGGAAGCCTACCAAGGGGCGGTGCAGGCTTCGGAGTTGATTTTCGGGAAAGGCGGACGCGATACTTTACTGGCTTTAAGCGCAAGTGACCTCGACATGGTCAGCAAAGAAATTCGACATTTTGAAGTCAGTAAAAATGACCTCTCCGCCGGTATCGGCATCATTTCACTCATGGCAGATACGACCAATATTGTTAATTCAAGAGGCGAAGCCCAACGTGCCATTAAAGGTAATGCCGTTTCAGTCAACAAAGAAAAAATCAATGATAAAGACCTGATTATCAATGAACAACACTTGCTCCACGATAAATTTATAATGATAGAAAACGGTAAGAAAAATAAATTTATGATTGTGGTTGATTGATTAACTCATGCTAAAAATCGAAATCTGTTGTGGACACTTGGAAGCAGCCCGTACTGCCATACATGTGGGTGCTGACCGTCTGGAATTGTGCAGTGCCTTAACACTTGGCGGACTTACACCAAATCCTTCTTTTATCCGTCAAATCAAAGCTGAAAGTGATACGCCTATGATGGTGTTGATACGTCCGCGTGAAGGGCATTTTCATTATACGCAACAAGAAAAATATTTATATGTAAAAGAAATAGAAGCTAGTATAGAAGCAGGTGCTGATGGTTTGGTCGTCGGTGCTTTGACGGCTGACGGTGATATTGACTTGCCTTTTTTGCACGATATTTTAAAACATACCAATGGCTTACCCGTCACCTTTCATCGTGCTTTTGATTTTGTGAATGAGCCGCTTGTAGCTTTACAACAATTGATGGATATGGGTGTTCAGCGATTACTCACTTCCGGTCAGCAGCCTAGTGCATGGGAAGGCAGAACCCTGATAAAATCGCTGACCGAAACTGCCAACGAGCAACTTATTGTCATGCCCGGAGCAGGCATTCATCAGGATAATATTCATGAACTAAGGACTTTCTGTGGAAGTCACGAAGTACATTTATCCGCTAAAAAACGTATTGAATCGACCTTACCACATCATCCCTTTGATATTGATTATTGGACGGTGGATGAACGTATTGTCAAGAAAGTCAGCAATTTAAAACGTATTTAAATCAATTCACACTTACCACTCCGCAGGTCTTTTTCCACCCGTTTGAAAGATACATGCTCCTTCACTTTTCCACCCTGATACCTGACAGAAACTTTGGTATTGCGCTTGAAGTCTTTATAAGGGTCTTGGTTGACATAAGGTTTGGAAGCAAAGCGAAGCCCATTTGATACTTCCTGAAACTGCTGTTCCTGTTCATGCTCTTGTTGCAGACGGCGAAGTGTGCCGAGTTGTTGTTTTCGCATGAAGGCATCAAGATCTTCTTGAGAAGACATGTCATAACCTTCACTTTGTCCCTGCATCATAAAAGATTTTGCCATGCCCCAATTGGAAGGATCCTCTGAGGCTTCTATTATCTTATTTTCTATGGACAATAAATGCTCCTTTATTTCGCGGGCATCTTTTGGCTCAAAATAACCTTCCGCACTCAAAAACTCAAAAAATGCCCCTATGATAGGTCCGAGTGCTTCATAAAAATCGCGTTCTGCCGATACCTTTCGGGCTAAAATATCCGTACACATTTCCTCCGCATCATAAGGTGTACATTCCATCAGCCCCTTATCCATATAATTGAAGTAGTAATGCGTAAAAACTTCTATCGCAAAGTCAGCATTCTCCTTTTGGTGGTCGGTGAGTTGCTCAAAAAATGGCGTTTCGGCGAACATACCAAACCATTTTTCCTGCATTTGTTCTTCCCAAGTCACCGGATCATCCGTCAGGGCGGCAAATCGCAAATCATAGGCTTTAGCTGCCGCTTTGTAGGTGGCTTTCGTATCGCGTCTTTTTATCTTTGTCAACTCTTTTGCATAAAAATTATAGCTGTAATGATCGCCGCCTGTTTCATCACAATTGACCAGATAATCGTCGGAAATATGATTGAGCGTTATCGCATCGAATGTGATATTGACAACGTTTTCGTCATCATATAGTTCAACAATTTTACCTGCCCAATTGTCCGTAAACTCACCGTTTTCCAACTTTAAACCATCTTTCACCAACACATAATCACCGACTTTAAAACCGGATTTGGTTGATTCAACTATTTCATTTTTTTCAACAGTTTCCGTTTTTTTAGCCCTCTTTCTAAATCGTGAGAAAAACATATTATTTACTTTAACTAAATTTAAATATCAAACATAACAAAGATAAGTTTTTTTGAGTATTTATTAAAAAACAGGTGTTATTTTTTTTAGAATACATCATTTAAAACCGCATATTTTTATATAATATTATTTTTATAAATTATTTTTAAAATTTATTAATTAAATTAAAATAATTTAAAATATTTAAAACTCTATTTGCCTTTCTTTGTTGTATAATGATGTCATTTGAACGTTGATATTCTCAATCAAAATACTAATATCTTGCTCTTGTTTATCAACTAAAAACCAGCGACTAAAATATGTCATACAAAAGCCTGCGCCACTGTGTCAATGACCTTGAAAAAACAGGACAATTGGTACGCATCAAAGCCGAACTCGACCCCGACCTCGAAATTGCCGAAATACATCGTCGCGTATATGATGCGGGCGGACCTGCGCTCCTGTTTGAGCGGGTCAAAGGCAGTCCTTTTCAAGCCGTTTCCAATCTTTACGGCACGATAGAGCGCACAGAATACATCTTCCGAGATACGATAAAACGTGTGCAGAAAGTCATCGAACTCAAAGCCGACCCAACTAATTTTTTCAAAAAACCAACACGATATTTAGGTGCGCCTTTTACGGCATTGAAGGCATTGCCGATGCGCCGACGGATGCGCATACCCGTTGCCTACGGCGAGACAACGATTGACCAATTGCCACAAATAAAATCGTGGCCTATGGACGGTGGTGCCTTTGTGACGCTGCCGCAAGTCTATACCGAAGACCCCGAAAAATCGGGTGTGATGGGTGCGTCGAATCTTGGTATGTATCGTATCCAACTTTCCGGAAATGACTATATACAAAACGAAGAAATCGGACTGCATTACCAAATCCACAGAGGCATCGGTGTACATCATGAAAAATATAATCGTATGGATAAACCCTTCAAAGCCAGTGTGTTTGTAGGTGGATTGCCTTCTCATGCTTTCTCTGCGATTATGCCTTTGCCGGAGGGTTTGACGGAACTGACTTTTGCAGGCATGTTGGCAGGACGGCGGTTTGGATATGCTCGTCGTGACGGACATGTACTGTCTGCGGATGCCGATTTTTGTATTACGGGAGAAATTTTGAAAGGCGTAAAAAAAAGCGAAGGACCATTTGGAGACCACTTGGGATATTACAGCCTTGCTCACGATTTTCCGGTGATGAAAGTGGATAAAGTCTATCACAGAAAAGATGCGATTTGGCACTTTACGGTAGTGGGCAGACCACCGCAGGAAGATTCGAGTTTTGGGTGGATGATACACCAACTCGTAAAGCCGCTTGCACCACAGGAATTCCCCGGATTGGTGGGCATCAATGCCGTAGATGCTGCGGGTGTGCATCCTTTGTTATTGGCTGTCGGACAAGAACGTTATATGCCTTTCCGAGAGCGAAAACCGGAGGAGATTTTGACGATTGCCAACCGGATTTTAGGCTCGGGACAGACCTCATTGGCGAAGTTTCTTTTTATCGCTGCGGCAGGTGACGGTCCTGTAAATGCACAGGATATTCCGCACTTTTTCCAGCACCTTTTGGAGCGTGTGGACTGGCGCAGAGACCTTCATTTTCAGACGAATACGACGATTGATACACTGGATTATTCGGGCGATGGCTGGAATGCCGGGTCGAAGGTGGTGATTGCTTGTTGTGGAAATAAAAAACGGGATTTGGCGACCGATTTACCAACAGATTTTCATTTACCAAATACTTATAAAAATGCTGAATTGTGTATGCCCGGTATCGTAGCCATTGAAGGTGAAAAATTTACCGATTACAGTACAGCTAAAATGGAATTGGCAACATTGACCGAACATCTCGCTCATCAAAATACTGAAAGTATTCCACTTATCGTCCTTTGCGATGATGCAAAATTTACCGCCGCTACACTGAATAATTTTGTCTGGGTGACATTCACTCGCGCCAATCCTTCACATGATATTTATGGTGTGAAAAGTTCGACGACCTTCAAACATTGGGGCTGCGAAGGCGCACTCATCATTGATGCTCGTATCAAACCGCATCATGCACCGCCACTTGTGACTGACCCGGAAGTGAGTAGGCGGGTAGATGCTTTGTTTGCGAAAGGTGGGGATTTGGCGGGGATTATTTAAAAGGCAAAATACCGAAGAACACGAGACTCTACGGTACTTGTTTTGATTGCTTATAAGGGCATGTTTGGAAAAGCGGTTGACACTTTTATTTTCAAATTAAAATAATCCCGTCATTCGTCGGGACAAGTTATAAAATGCAAAATAATAAATTTAAAACTCACATTTCTGTTAAATTTTTTCGAGTTCAAATTTTCATTGATTTTCAATTAATAATAAATAATTTAAAAAAATATTTTATTAAAAACAATTTTAAAAACCAAATTATATTTTGAATTAGGTTGTAAAATTTTTGAATTTCAATAAGAAAAATGACCTCATTCAGAACATTTAATAACTCGAAAAAATTTAACAGAAATGACAGTTT
>CALIZI010000218.1 GCA_938028705.1 uncultured Saprospiraceae bacterium
TTACTCAAAACATCCAAATGCCAATTCAACTGGTCTATTATCCGCCTTATCACAGTAAATATAATACTGTAGAAAGATTATGGGCAGCTTTAGAGCAGTATTGGAGTGGACTTATTTTAGATACGGTCGAAAACACCATGAGCATTGCTCAAAAAATGACTTGGAAAGCAGTACATCCTATCATTCATTTTATGGATAATGTCTATCAAACAGGCATAGAAGTAACTAACGAAGAAATCAAAGAACTTAGTAAATTTATTCAACGAAATCCAGAATTGCCCAAATGGGATATTCTGATTCAATACGACTCAAGTGGGTAGCTTATTTTTTTCGCCTTCCCTAATATCATTTGGTCTAATTTAAATGCCCATTTTTCACCATTGGGCATATTTGAGAATAGTGATGGCAGTTTTGTCGGTATCAACGATAAACATACGGCAAATTTCTTTATCTGTGAGAATGTAGGTTACCAATGGGGATATCAAATGTTTTTCACAAAAATAGATGCAGAAGGCAACTTAGTTAATCATTTTGAAATAAATCCGGGATGTGAAAACAACTTGGGAAGTGTAGCAAAAGTAGATACCGACAAATATGCAGTTGCGGCTACTTTTTACAACGCTCCTCCAAATTGGTCGGGAACTCCGCCGGATAGTCATTTGTTTTTTATGGACGGTGACGGCAACATAACAAATGAAAAAATTTACCCCAATGTTTCTTTTGAGAAAGCATCTATATTTCTCGGCAACCCAAATGAAATTAATCTGATTTATATTAATGAAAATAGAGATATTGATATGAATATTTATAATTATTCACTCGATCTTATTTCTTCTTCAGTATATCTCGATACAAATAATTCACTGCCTACATCAATAATAAAAATTGACGCTCACCAACAGGCACTAAGTAATAATATCAGCATTGCCATTTCTTATAGAAATTACCCTGATTATAGATTGAAAATATTAACTTTTGATGCCGATTTTAATTTAATCCATAATTATGATTATCCGTGGGTAAAATTTGCTTCCAATCGCTTACATTATGCCAATGACAACTTTATAATTGCTTCTACGACAGAGGATAGTGCCGGAAATACTGACATCCGACTTCAACTATTCGCCCCAAATGGAGTACCAATAGATTCAACAATTACAGACCTGATTTTTGATTCTGAAAGAGTCACAGGCTTGGCTGTTGATGACAATAATCAAATCGTAATTGCGGGAAGTTTTAATTGCTGTAATTTGGATGAAGCGATTGGTGCGAGTAAGTCGTTTCTTTCATTTGAGCATGGTTTTGTCACCGGAATAGATGAACAGGAATTTAGTGATGACATCCAAATCTTTCCCAATCCGACTACCGGAAATTTGCACATAAAATCTGATATTTCCAAAATTGTGAGAATTGATATTTATGACCAATTAGGCAGTGTAATTTTCTCAAAAACAAAATCAAACGAAATCAAAGATATTAATATTTCTGATATTCCAACAGGTATGTACTTTATTGCTCTAAGCGATGAATATGGCAGAAACGCAGTGAAAAAAATTATTTTTGAATAAGAATTTGCTACGTGAAATACATGTTTCATAAAATAATGAAGGTACTTTGGAATGAATTAAAATTAATTTTATGAATTGTAAATTCAATAAATCTCGGCGAGAATACTAGCTTTTACATTTCCATCATTATCAATTTTCTGCAAGTTCACTTCTCCAATTTCATTAATTAACAGCGGGTCGTAGGGCGCAGATATTTTAATGTAATTATCTGTAAAACCTGTCATGATACCCGCTTGTTTGCTATTTTCAAAAAGAACGTTTTTTGCCGTATTTAAATGTTGATTGTAAAAATATCTTTTTTTCTTTTCTGATAAAATCCTTAGCATTTCGTTCCTGCGTCTGCGCTCGTGCATGGGTACGGGGTCGGGCATTTCGGCAGCCAATGTATTTTCTCTTTCTGAATATGTAAATACATGTAAATACGATATATCTAACTCATTTACAAAGCGATATGTTTCCAAGAAATCTTCTTCAGTTTCGCCCGGAAAGCCCACAATCACATCCACACCGATACAGCAATGCGGCATCAATTCTTTGATTTTCGCTACGCGACTTGCATACAAATCACGTTTATAACGACGGCGCATGGCTTTGAGTTGTTTATCATTACCCGATTGGAGTGGTACATGGAAATGCGGTACAAAACGCTGCGAAGCCGCCACAAATTCAATGACTTCATCGGTCAATAAATTCGGTTCAATTGACGAAATTCTAAATCGCTCAATGCCTTCTACTTTATCCAATTCGCGAATGAGGTCAATAAACATGGCTTCCTTCTTAGGTTTTACGCCTTCAATAACTTCTGTTCCGTTTCCGAAATCGCCCAAATTTACGCCCGTCAAAACAATTTCTTTTACGCCCATTTCAGCGATTTTTCGGGCATTGGCAATGACATTTTCAACAGTATCACTACGGCTTTTCCCTCGTGCCAGCGGTATGGTACAAAACGAACATTTGTAATCACAACCGTCTTGCACTTTCAAAAACGAGCGTGTTCTATCACCAAATGAAAAGGCATTGACAAAATCCCGCGCTTCCTGCACCTCGCCTGCGTGTACGAGTCCTTTTCCGGGAGCTTTTGAGAGGTCGTCCACATAATCCAAAATGCGAAACTTCTCTGCCGCCCCCAATACCAAGTCAACGCCCGGAATTTCAGCAATTTCCTGTGGTTTGAGTTGTGCGTAGCAACCGACCACTACCACATTTGCATGAGGAGCTTGTCGCAATGCCTGTCGCACGACTTTACGGCATTTCCTATCCGCAAAATCCGTCACCGAACAAGTATTGATGACGTAAATATCTGCGCCTTCATTAAAGTTCACTACGCCATAGCCGCCCTCCTCGAATAAACGCCCGATAGCGGAAGTTTCCGAGTAGTTGAGCTTGCAGCCCAAGGTGTAAAATGCGACGGTCTTAGGTGTCATAATTGTAACGTTGTCAGCCTGATGGCGAGTGCAAAGATAGGGATTTTTTCGTGGTTTTGCTTAGGCAATTTGAAAGGCGGTTTTGACGTGATTCATCATGCGATTCATGGATGTATTTGCTTTATTTTCAGCAATTCCTACACGTAAGCACATATCCGCGAGTTGTTTTTGTTGATAACGAACCGCACTTTTTCCCTTTCTTTCTTTGAAAATTTTGTCGTACATCTGAAAGATATATTTGCCGCGTAATTTGAGGCTGTAATTGGTTTGGAGGTCGTCGAGTGTGGTTTGAGTTGGTTTTGTGTAGTTTCTTTTTTGTAAAAATAATAAACTCAAATCTGTACTGCCTTTAGGTATAATAGATTCATTTAATATCGTTACTTTTGAAAATTCGTTATCGTGTGCCTTATTATTTTTCCATAATTCTACTTCAAAAGCGAACCAATCGCAGACACTTTTTATGATTTTATCGCGTTTTTCGATTTCTTTTTGGTCTAATAATTCCTCTAACCTTTCCTTGCCATCATGGTATAAATCATTCTCAATACTGTAACCAAGTGTGAAGAAAATATCTTGATATTCAGTTGGAACTCCGGTGAATACCCAAAGGTCTTTATCAGCGATGTAGAGGACTTTTTTGTTGGGAAGTTCGTGGCGGCGTTCATAGATTTTGAGTAAGGTGGAGCGACTTCCGCATGGCGTAAAATCTACCTCTAAATTACCGATTTTTTCTTGTAACATTCTGTAAATAAACACATCTGTCTTACCTTCAACAAGTACAACAGGTACGCTCGTATCCTGCAAATACGCAATGATTTCATCCGGTGTAAATTGAATATTCGCCATTATGCTGTCACCATTTCTTGTTGAGTCAGAATAAATTGTTTATCAGGATATTTTGCATAAATAAATGGTGAATGTGTCGCTACAATAAATTGATTTGTTGTATTTTGTTCCATTAACACAGGAAATAATATGCGCTGCCAATCTCCATGCAGACTTATTTCCGGTTCATCAATAAAAATAATAGTGTCATCTGCGAAGAAATTGTAGCAAAGGAAACTTAACATTTGTTTTTCACCGAAAGAAAGTCGGTCAGGCTCATTTTTTTCACCTTCCCCAAGTGTCAGTTTTTTAGTCAGCTGTATTTCTTTGTTTTTGATAATTTTTTTAACAAAATTGGATAAAACAATCATAGGGTTGAGTATTTCTTTACGCTTTTTATCATTCGCTTCGACTGCCGTTTGAATATCTTTTAATGCTGTTTCTGCTCCTTTGCCATTACTTGTATTTTTTAAGATAAATTCAGATTCTATTTCTTGTAATTTTCTTAATTCTTGTGAAATATCGGAGTATTTTGCGGTAACTGCATTGACTATATCTTGCGACGATACAGACATCACAAGTCTATGATAGATGTACCTATTTAAATCAACGTTTTTATGATATGTTTTAAAATAATTTGAAATTCTATCTATGTTGTCTGATAGTGTATCATTAATTCCATTTATACCAAGTCCTCCTTCAATCCTTCTGAATGTAGGCATAAAAATGGAATCGTTATCTCCTGCAAAATCATTTACAATATCATGTATAAAATCAGGAATTTCTGTTCCATTTCCTACCTTTCTATCATATAATCTGGCAAAATCGCCCAATTCTCTACCATTTACAGTGATAAATAGTTTTCCCTTCTTCTCTTGTAAAAGTTTAATCGTATTACCCTCAAAACTTTCTAATTCAACAATATCAAATGGTATATCAGAGGGAAACCAATAAATATTCCCACTATACACATACCACATCAATTTGAGCAGACTCGTTTTACCACAGCCATTCTGTCCCACGAGGATATTCAAATCCCGATGAAAGGTCAAGTCAAAATCAAAGCGACCATTGAGGTTCTTAACTATCAGACGTTTTATCATATCATGTTTTTTAACAAAGATAAACAATTTAGAGAACACTTGCTAAAATCCCATTCACACAAAAAATCTGTATCAATCCGCTCCATCCGCCAAATCTGCGTTCTATCACGCTAGACCGCCACCGCATGTTCCCTCAATGCCTCATTCAAAGACACCTTTTTATCCGTACTTTCTTTGCGCTCACCGATAATTAAGGCACAAGGCACTTGATACTCTCCCGCCGGAAATTTCTTGGTGTAAGTGCCGGGAATCACCACCGAGCGGGGCGGTACATAACCACGATATTCTTTGGGTTCAGATTGAGTCACGTCAATAATATGTGTGGATTGCGTAATCACTGTATTAGCACCGAGTACCGATTCGCGCCCAATTCGCACACCTTCTACTACAATGCAGCGAGAACCAATAAAACAATCATCTTCAATAATCGTGGGTGTTGCCTGTAAGGGTTCAAGTACGCCACCGATACCAACCCCGCCACTCAAATGTACATTCTTGCCGATTTGACCGCAGGAGCCTACCGTTGCCCAAGTATCGACCATCGTGCCGCTATCGACATAAGCACCGATATTGACATACGAAGGCATCATAATTACACCCTTTTGGATAAATGCGCCATATCTCGCAATGGCATGAGGCACAACGCGCACTCCCTTTGCCGCATAGTCGCGTTTGAGTAGCATTTTATCGTGAAACTCGAAAGGACCGACCTCTATCGTCTCCATTTTTTGAATAGGGAAATACAAGACCACCGCCTTTTTGACCCATTCATTGACCTGCCAATCGTCACCCATAGGCTGCGCCACACGCAACTCGCCCACATCCAATAAATCAATGACTTTTCGGATGGCTATCTGCGTTTCACTTTCTTTCAATAATTCACGATTTTCCCAAGCCCTTTCTATCGGTTGTTGTAAATTTTCCATTTGTTTGTATTTTTAAAATAATTAAACTTTTTATAACGTTATCGTACAGGCGATTTCAATCGCCATGTATTAGCTAAACATTGACATGGCGATTGAAATCGCCTGTACAGGTTGCAAAGAAACTATAAAACCTATTTATACAAGATGATTTTAATAAGAAAAATTATTTTTTGGAATGTATTGTTTGTTCTTGTTGGCTGTTCCAAACCTATTGAAGTGATACAAGAACATGACGATAATGATAATTTGATAGAGTACCAACGACGTAAAAGCGACTTTGCCAAACATGGTTGGTACAAACGCTATTACCCCGACGGCAAATTGAATGAAGAAGCACAGTATGTGGATAATAAAATGACCGGCGAGCGAAAAATGTACGCCCAAGACGGTAGTGTAATGGTTCGCGAAAATCATGTTGACGGTAAATTTGAGGGTTTGTACCAATCCTATTATCCGAGCGGCGAAGTCGAACAGGAAGGTAATTATCGGAATAATGCCATGAGTGGGGAGTGGAAATTTTACTACGAGACAGGTGGCTTGCGTGAGGTCGTTAATTTTGAAAATAATAATGAAAATGGTGCATTCAAGGAGTATCATCCCAATGGAAAACTCAAAACAGAAGGCACTTACAAGGACGGTAATTACGAGATTGGCGAACTCAAAAAATACGATGAATCGGGTACATTGGCAGCTAAAATGAACTGCGAAATCAAACAAATTGCAGGAGAAACCGTTAGCTTCTGCACAACGACTTGGAAAGCTGAAAATGAATGAGTTGTCAATGAATGAATGTTGAATTTTGAATGAATGAATAATTCGACTTGAATAGAATTGTTTTTTTATTAAAAAAATAATTTTTATAAAAAATTCATTTTTAAGTAGTAAGACATTTTTATTTTATAAAAAAAATACATTAAAATACTGATAATCAGATAGTTGATGAAATCATTGGCTACCCGTCTAACGTTGGACACTTTGACAATCAATAAGTTACAAGCCCATTGAAATTCAAGTTATTATGATAACTATCGACTATGGACTGTCCAACTATCGACTGGTAGCCAAATCATTTTTATAATTTAATTCAGTCCACTTACTTAGTACAAAAAAAATTATAAAATAATTACATTTAATATAATAAATACTCATACTTCGGTGCGACTATAAATGTTGAATCCAACAAATCTATGCGACTATATACCACAATATTTTTCCTTTTACTTTTCTCCCAAATAACATCCGCACAAATCGGCGGCGATAATGTCTATGAGTTTATGAATCTACCTATATCTGCGCGGGTCAGCGCACTTGGTGGCAATTTGATTACGGTAAAAGACGACGATAATGCCCTTGCTTATGGCAATCCGGCAGCACTCAATCCGTTGATGCACAAGCAAATAACCTTTAATTCTGCCTTTTATGCGGCGGGGATTAATTATGGTTTTTTAGGTTATGGTTTTCACAATAATCGTTTCAATACTACATTCAATGCAGGTATTCAATATATTACTTATGGTAATTTTGTAGCCACCGATGAAACAGGACTTCAAACCGGTGAATTTAGTGCGTCGGAATATGTATTCAACATTGGCGCAGGCAGGCAATACAGCGAAGAATTGTCTTACGGTATCAATCTCAAAACCATTTACTCGCGACTCGAATCTTACAACTCAGTGGGTATAGCTGCCGATGCTGCTGTCATGTACGCCGATACATCCACCAATTTTACCGCTACATTGCTGTTCAAAAACATCGGTACGCAGCTCACCGCTTATACACCCGATAATCGTGAGGACGTACCATTTGAAGTGCAAGCAGGTATCTCAAAACGACTACGGTATTTACCTTTCCGCTTCTCTATTATTGCCCACAATCTCCAACGTTGGAATATTCGCTATGATGACCCGAACCAAGTAGAACCCACCTCGCTATTCGACGATACGCCGCAAGAGACGAACAGGTTTGTGGTGTTTACGGATAATTTTTTCCGTCATTTTATCTTCAATGGAGAATTGCTTGCAGGAAAGGCAGAGAATTTCAGATTGCGATTGGGCTATAATCACCTGCGTCGTGCCGAGTTGAATGTCAATAACTTACGTAGCTTGGCGGGCTTTTCTACGGGTATAGGTATCAAGGTCAAAAAGTTCAGAATTGATTATGGACTTGCGGTATATCACCTCGCAGGTGCGGTGCATCATTTTGGGATTTCTACGGATATTGGGTCATTTAGAAGGTAGTATTTTACAGTTGAAAAGGGAGGGTTAAGTGACTTTCAGACTTTCTCTTTTTGTTTTGAGGGCTTTTAGTTCCTTTAAGTCAGCCATTAATTTTTTGAGGGGATATTTTTTGTTGATATACAAATTTAGAGCAATATCATCTTTCAATTCCTTTCTTCTTTGCTCATCTTTATTGCCATTAATATTATGGTCAATAGAGAGATGTTCAATAGAATGTACGGGAACTTCATACAAGTCAGCCAACTTAGTAAGTGTCTCTGTATCAGGGGCTTCCGACTGGTTTTCTAATTGAGTTAATTTATCTGTGGAGATACCAATTTCATTAGCCACATGGTCTAATGTATAGGCTCTTTTATCTCTGATTAATTTTAATGTTTTTCCGTATTTCATCATCTAAAAACTATGATTTTAGGAAGATTCATGGACTTTCAAACCTTCTCTTTTTGTTTTTAGCTGCCTGAGTTCTCTTAGGTTATCAGAGAGGGTTCTTAGCGGATATTTTCCTTCAATAAAAAGGTGGTAGGCAATGTCGCTTTTAAGTTCTTGTCTCCTTTGTTCATCTTTATCTCCATTGGTATTGTGGTCAATAGAAAGTTGTTTAATGATACTAATAGGGGTCTGATATAAGTCGGACAATTTGGTAAGTATCTCTATATCAGGGGCTTGTGCTTGTGTTTCTATTTCAGTTAATTCATCGGAAGAAATACCAATTTCATCAGCTACATATTCTAATGAGTAGGTCTTTTTATCTCTAATCAACTTTAAAATTTCTCCGTCCATAGTGTGTGTTGGGTAAATTTGTTTTAACAAAGATAAGAAAAAACTGCCTGAAAATCAATATGAATCAACATGACGATTAGATACCTTTTTGGAAACCTAATTCAAATGCTTTTACCTAAAAATCTCCCCACATCACAAAAAAAAACACCCATAAGTCATTGACTTACAGGTGTAATTTTACATTTGTTGCAGAGGCAAGACTTGAACCTGCGACCTTAGTTTCTGATTATCAGTTAGTTATAATATCTATACCAGACTGATATTGGTATTCCAGAGATTAGAACAGATGTAGAAGTTGTCCGAGTTTTAAACTGTTATTTTAACGTAAGGAGTCGCTTGCTGCTTCGCAGTTATTAATCAAATCCAACTCCGCGATGTCTAAAAAAGAGGGGATTAGACAGCCATAGCATACTGTACATTTTTTTTCTTATATTCGTTCTTTGTTTTCTCTATTAATATATAATCATTTTTCAGTTGTATTTGTAACCATACTTTAGGGTCTATCTGAAATATTTGCCCCAAAATAACAGAAAGTTCGGGATTAATATTATGCTGACCTGATAGGATTTCATTAAAATTAGAAGGAGAAATACCAATATGTTTAGCAAATTCATCTTGCTTGACATTGATTTTATTTAAATACATTTTTATAAACTCATCTACTATAATTATCTCATTTTCTGTTATTTTTGCATCCAGATAATTTTTAATTTTATATTCCATACGTATAAGTTCCACCTGTCTTTTTTCTTCGGGTGACATAGCCTCCTGATGTTTTTTAATGGCAGCTTTTATCTGTTCCATTTCCTGTGGAGTAGCATTAAAAGGTTCTGTCAATGCTCCCGTAAATGGAGGTTCTTTATCTATATTATTCTTCATCTTTTTTTCTGTTTAGATATTCTTCAATTAGTTTTTTCCCGCCAATAGTGTCTATGAACATATTTTGTCCCATAGCCTGTTGAGCATGGTATTTCTCTATATACCAGTTAATTAGGGCTGTTTTAGAGATAAAGGTTAAGTAGCCGTAATAATTTCCCTCTAATTTTAGAGTCTCTTCACAAGCATAGGCAATCAGGCATCCGGCTACATATTTATATTTTTTGTTGGTCTGTCCTTTGTTGTGGGGAGCTATTTCTACTAAATCCATGACCAACATATCTCCTTGTTTTCTAAGGCTCAATACTCCTTTTGTACAGAGTCGTCAGACGGTAATCTTAGTACAAATACCTCTTTATCAGCGTCTTTTATTTCAGCCCTCCAATTCAAATCCCAACCGTCTTTTTTCAAGGGCATATCCCGCAAAGTTCCCTTTACTATTTCTGCTTCTACTAAAGTATCTGTTTGATTATCAAGTATATACATGGGTTTGGCATTAGGTTTATATGGTAAGATAAAGATACAAAAAAACTGTTAAAAATGCACACTTATTTCTTTCCTCTATAATCTCAATAAATAACAAAAAAAAACACCCATAAGTCATTGACTTACAGGTGTAATTTTAAATGTAGTTGCGGAGGCAGGACTTGTTGATTTTTATAACTAACTGATTATTAGGCAAATAGGAAGGTGGTAAATTAATTAGATACCTTTTGAGGACTACCTGAATGGGTACATATTACAGTGTTCATATTTCTTAAAGTAGCTGTTTTACAAGGGGTTAGGCTATAAATTGCCATTATCGGCAAAGCTATAATAGGCTTCTTTGGTAATAATTAGATGGTCTGTTAGTTGGATGTCCAGAAGCTCTGCTGCCTTCTTAAACTTCTTGGTCAACTCTATGTCTTTTAGGCTGGGTCTTAGCCTTCCTGACGGGTGGTTGTGGCAGAAAATAAGGGCTGCTGCATTGGTTTTTAAGGCTATTCCAAAGACTAATCGGGCATCTACTATGGTGTTGTTGGTGCCTCCTTTGCTTAGGTTGTAAATGCCTAAAACATCGGCTGCCGGGTTTAGTAGGAGCATGGAGCAATGTTCTTGCAACTCTATTAAATCCATGTTCCAGTGGGCTTTAAACAGCTTATAAGCCTCCATACTGGTTCTGACTTTTGTTCTTTCAGAGGGTTCAGCGGCATAGGAATAAGAGACGCTGATTTCTGCTACTATATTATTTTTCATTGTTCATATTTTGTAGAGTGTAAAGTAGTAGTGAAAATATAGCTGCCCGTCAATTAGAAAGACTATACAGCCTGATGTAGAGGTTTTTATATCGCTAACAGTTAGAATATCACCGACAGCATAAATACCTACATCTGCTATACAGATAACCAAATAAGGACAGTAAACTTTGAAAAGACCACAACTACCTACATACAGACAACCTTTGGTAGAATCATCCATGATAAGAAAATAAAAAAGGGACACCCCGTTAAGAGCATCCCTTATAATTCATTAATAGACAGCCTATTGTACAGCCTCGTCAGGTACTACTTCTGAGGGAGCATCTTCCATAGGTGGAGGACTTACAGCCTTGCGCTGATTTACCGTAGGATTTGGGAGAGATTTAAGCTGCTTTTGCATGACCATAACCTTTAATTCCTGCTCGTCTAACTGTGCCAACATCTGTAGCATTTCTATCTTTTCCGTATTTAGCCCACTCTTAACAGCTAATGTTGCCGTATGTCCTCTTTGCCGGAAATTGTTTAACTCCTTGTCAACTGAAAAGCCGGTGTAAGTCTTGCCATTTTTAGACTTACCAAGAAACTGCTCAACCTCCGTAGGTGTATTCCAAACACCTATTTTTTGGTTACAGTAGATAATGTCATTGTTGTCTCCGTAGAGTTTGGTGTCTGTTTCCGGCTCTCCTTCTACTATTCGGTAAGAGAAAGAACCATACTGATTAGGGCTTTGTGATAATCTGATAATCGTAAGTTTTGCCATGATAAAATAAGATTTTTAACCACTGAGAACGTGGTTTAGAATTTAGGAAATAAATGTAGGGGGGATAGGCTACTCCGATTTGAGAATGGTGGCAGGTAGGGGGTGCAGGTGTGGAGAAGGAATTTATGGGTTAAAAGTGGGGCTGAAAATTTTGTGGAAAATTATTCTAATATTTCAATACCTTGTAACTCTCTACAGATGTCAACTATTCTTTTTGAAATATCGTGTTTTCTTTTTCTTAAATCTATATAAAGGGTATCTATTGGGCGGGTAAAAGCCATTAATAGCCATATAATAGTATATTTGTCTCTCCTATCTTCTTCTGATAGAAATAAATCATCAATTAAATATTTCTCTGCATCCTCTGAACTCCATTTAGATTTAATGAAACTATCTAACTCTAAACACATAAAAGACCAAGCTTCTATTCCTCTACATGACTCATAGGGAATTATTCTTAACTGGTTGTGATATGGCACTCTTAAAGTTGATTTTTTTTCTGTCACTCCACTCCATATAGGTACTTTATTAGAAGTAAAAATGTCAACTTCTTTTAGCTTTTTATCAATTAGCTTCTTGGTCTTTGTAACATGGTCTGTGCTATCAACGTTAAAAGATGTAGAGTCGCTACCAGAATTTACATAGGTAGATGGAATAAGAAGAACAAGGCTTTCATACACTGAACATTCATTTATCATTCCATATCCCAGTAAATCGTTTATTTTACTAATGTCATACAAAGAGTCATTTTTTCTTAAATCTAAGATAACTTTTCCTACTTTTTCACCCGTTTCATGGCTTTTTAATTTCATGTCAATTGAATACTCTTTTGCTACTTCGTTCACAAATTTTATCACATTTGACTTTTGCCTATATGAAGTGCTGTACAGTTTTGTAATATTAGAGGGAATAGGTTTTTTATTGCTCATATTCCAGAGTCTAATAGCATGTGTTCTAATCAACTGCTCTTTACCTCCATTAGCTACTACCATATTTTGATAACCTCTTAATACAAATAAAATTTCCTTCTCATATTGCTGACAATCTTGGGCTTCATCGATAAAAATAATACTACTCCATACTGCACTTCTCCTTATTTTTTCAACTTTTTGCTCAACTTTTCTATATGGGATTACTCCGTCATCTGCATGAATGTCTGCATTATATACAAAGGATAATAATTCATATCTGTTAGCAATGTCAAACTCCTTATAAAACTGTTTTGTATCAATTATTGATTTATAAAGTGTTTCTAAAGCCTTCGGGTAATCTTCAAGAAATACCCTTGCGCCAATAAATCTTTGTAGCAACTGTTTCTTTTTATTTATATAGTTATTTTTAATTGCCTCCCAATTCCTAAAATCTCTAATTCCCATGAAATAATCTGCGATTTCCATAAATTCAGGGTAATTACTTCTATCATTTTCTCTACTTGTAACATCTTCTAATAAAAACTTTTTCGTGAAATAAAGTTCGTTCTTTATTGTGTTATAAGTTGGTCTGAATTTATCAAATCGTATTGAGCATATATCAAGTAATTCACTCACTCTATTCTCACTTAGAATTAAGTCTATACCCATTTCTTTTACTAATTTATGAAAATAACTATGAATGGTATTGCATGAAAAATTACTAAAATTATAATTTCCATAGCTTTTGACAAGGCATTTCATGTCATATACAAGTACACGATTAAATGTTAAGAATCTTGCATTACGTCCATTTTTGACTAATTTGTGAATAATTCTTGATAGAAATACCGTTTTCCCTGTTCCCGCTTTTCCTGTAACTATATTAATTGCATTAGTTCCTCCTTCTATACTATTATATATATTTTCTATATGCTTATTACTTCTTTTTGACGAAATTAAATCAAGTTTTTTCTTGGTAAGAATACCGTATTTAAATCTATCATTGTCAGAAGCTACAATAGTCTGTGCTAATTCTTGCAAAGTCTGCGAGTCCATAAAGTTATTTTTAGGAAAAGCATTAATTCTTGTTGAGTTTTTCCTAAATGCAATATGCTGGTAAATATATGATTGAATTAGACTTTTGGCTGTAATTTCTTGATTTACAATAATTTCAGGGGAAATATATGAGAGGTTTTTATTGCGGGTAGAAATGTGAAAAACAGTACAGCAAATTATGTTTTGGAATTTAGATAGATATTTTTGAAGACTTTTATTAAAGCTTTTATTTTCCTCCACGTGGTTTAGGATAGCGTCTTTATTATAAAGGTAATACCTATCTACATTATCTATTTCACAATCTTTAATTTTTTTTACTGCAAGAACAATGTTATCTACATAATGGTATTTACCGTTATAGTTTACTCTGTAATAATTCTGATGTATTCTCTCTATATTAATCAATATCAAATAATCTATGATTTCATGTGAAGGAAAATTATTTATTATTATTGTTGTGCCACGTACATTCTGAAGACTATTAGAGAAATCTTCTTTGAGGCTTATGATTTCAGCTAAGTCATCTCTTGAAGAATTTATGTCTAAAACTTGCATAGTTAGTTTTTAAATATTGTGGAAATAAAGTTATGATGATAAAAGTAAGCTAAAGGTTATTTTTTTCTTTTACATATCATGAAGGAAAATATGAAATGGGCTAAAAATAAGAAGATGCTAACTGATATTATTTCTTTAGAGGTAACTTGTGTAGAATAGATGATTTAATTGAAGCATCCGTCATAAACTAATAGGATTATACTTCCACAGATTCCCCAAATAATAGCAAGGTATATACCATTAACAAGTCCATTACCAGCGGCTTTTGCAACACCTTTTGTATCTCGGATTGTATTTTTTACAATCTGTTCTGCCTGTTTTTGAGCGTTAGTCATCCACTTTTTTAGTAAATCGTCTTTGACCTTATAATTAGGTGTTTCTGTATTTTTTTGATTATCCTGCTTTTGAGAGTTTTTCTTCTTGGCATTTTTTTCTTTTATATGTTTTCTAAAGTTATTGTACTCAATATCATATCTTTTTCTTGCTTCGGAATCAGCTAATATTAGATAAGCCTCATTAACCTCTTGCATTTTCTGTGTGACATCTATTTCAGGGTTTAAATCTGGATGCCATTTTTTAGCTTGTCGGTTTCTTGCTACTTTTATTTCCTCTCTGGTTGCACTTTGCTTTATATCTAATATAGAATAATAGTCTTTAAGCATTAGTCTTTATTTAGTCGCGGAATGTCTTCATCAGAATTTTCATTGGAGTTCTCGCTAATATCTTCTTTGTTAGAGTTGTAGCTCCAGATTCCTGTTAGCACAGCAAACATTATAATTGTGTACACAGCTCCAGATGTGCCGCTTGATACTTTTAGAGCTGATATAATAAGTATAAGTACGATGGTAGCTATAATTTTGATAATAAAAGTCATTGGTTTGTATTTTAGTTAAATTAGATACATAAGTCATGTTCATGTCTAATGTACAGAAATTAATATCCAGCTATTCCTCTCTATCTATTAAAAATATGATAGGTAAAAGAAACTTTATTTGCGAGTATTCAGTAGGAACGACTATATCACCATTTTCATAATATTCTTTTATCTGATGTAAGGATAGTTTTTCATCCCTTTCTGACATAAAATAAGCTATATTATCTACTAAAAATGGCTCTTCTGTTGTAATTGATTCCGGTCCTCTTTTACTAAATATTGTCCCCACTGTAGGACTTAGTGGCTTAATTTTTTTATGTAGTAGTGCTTTATGCTCATATAACTGGCTCATATTTTTTTCTTTTGTCAAATATTAGAATAAGAAAATAAAAGAAACGGGTGTAGCTAAGATAAGTCATTTATTTTGAGGCTATTACAGGGTAATGTCTCATTTTGACCACAAAGGTAATTCTAATATTAGTAAAGGATATAAAATATATGTTTCTAAATCAGGTAGATATTTTCTAACTTAGCACCTTATCAAAATTATACTTCTATGGAACAACAATTTGCAATAGGAAAAAACATAAGAGTAGTCAGGGAGGTAAGAGGATTTTCCCAAGAATATGTGGCTAAAAAGATTGGTATTAGTCAGCGTACCTACTCTAATATAGAGGCTGACAAATCTAAGGTAGATACTGAAATTATTAAAAATATTTCAGAGGTTTTGGATATAGACCCTATTGAGTTATTATCTCTGAATGAAAAAACTATGTTTAGTAATTGTTCCAGTTCCGGTGGTGTGGGTAATTTTGGCTACATGAATACTTATCAGGGGCTTGACAAAGAAAATGATGCTCTAAAAAACCATGTCTCTCAGCTACAAAAGGAAGTGGAGTTTCTGAAAGAAGAAGTAGTATTTTTACGGGGGCAGCTTATGAAGTAACTTTAGATTTTTCCAGTGTTGAAGGTACAAAATAAAATATTTTCCTGTGGCGATTACCCTGTTTTATCTAGTATAAATGTAGCCTACTTCCCACTCGTAAAATTGGAGGAACTTTAGCTCCTCTAAGATATATTTATTTTAATAACTTGTCTTTATTTTAGCTATAAACCTCTGATAAATAGCATTTTATAAAGACCTATCTATCTCTAAATTCCTACCGTAATGGAATAATATTTACAATAAATAAAAAAGGAAAAGAAGAAAATAGTCAGTCTAATCTTTCTCTTTTTCCGCCAGCCTATCCCTACCTGATATTTTACCATAATAAATATTATTATTATCTCATCGTCATATCTAATTTCCTCTGACACCAACACATAACATATACACCAACACCAACACCAATAGTAGGAGATTGAGCATTTAGTTAAATTATTTTATATACTGACTAAGTGTGTATATTTGCGGAATGATATACAACAGAGAAAACATAATCAGTGAGGAAACAGGAGAAAACTCTACTACTTATATTCTCAAAGAGGGTACATTTATAAGTGACTCATTTAGCTATTTGCCGAATGGTAGGATAGATAAAAAAGTTACAGGAATAGGAGCTACCTACAGAGAATTAACCTCTGATAGACATTCTATTATTGTAGAGCCACTTAGAGCCATAGCTTCCTCAAAAACCTATAACCAAAATAAAAGGAATACCAATCACAAAGCCATATATGTAGGAGGTACAACCGATAGATACACTTCCCTAAAGCCTATAGAGCTTAGGGCAAAAATAAACAGTATTAAAGCTGCTGGAAAATATGTCAAAATAGTAGTTGTGGCAGATAGTCTCTGGAAAGTTATTGAGGCTATTGACGATTATGATAATTATTTTCTGATGCTGGACGAGATAGATACTTTCCAAACCGATGCTGGGTACAGGAGTAATTTGGAAGATACTATGGATGATTTCTTTATGTTTAAGAATAGCTGTGTGGTATCTGCTACATTAAGTGATTTTAGCAACCCTAAACTTATGAAAAAGCCTCTGATTGTGTTTAATTACCAAGAGCCAAAAAAGACTGATATTTTTCTAACACTCACAAAAAAGAACCACGAAAGCCTTGTAGCACAAGAGATTATAAAATATGTAAAATCAGGAGAAAAGGTCTTGGTGGCTTATAACTATGTAGAGGGCATTCTGAATGTCATAGAACAACTGCCAGAGGAACTACACAATAAATGTAAGATATTATGCAGCAAAAACAGTAAAAATAAAGTAGAAGATTTTTATCAGAATTTGAATAGTGATGAACTGAAAGCCCCTATTACATTTATGACGAGTGCCTATTTTTCAGGTATAGACATAGCAACAAAATGTCATCTGATTAATGTAGTTGATGGGTCTAAGTATTATACATTATTGTCATTGGATAAACTAAGACAAGTCCAGGGAAGGATGAGAAACGGCTTGTTGAGTAATCACCTGATATGTTCTGCTATAGAGGGTTTTGAGGATAAAAACTATACCCAAGATTATCTCCTAAGATGTGCTAAAAAAGGGTTAAAGGCTTTAGGTTGTATCAAGCGTGTTTATGAAGATGATGCAGCTTCAGGGGATTTGATGAATAAGATTAGGAAAGCTACATCAGATGGGATAAATTTGGAAAGGTATGGCTTAGTCAGGAGGAAAAAGAAGAAGAAAAATAAAGATACTGAGGAAGATAAAACCGACAGTGACTACCAACCAGCTTATTTTAATATAGATTCTTTGTTACTGGATTATCATACAAAAAGGGATATGTACCAAAATAGGTATTTAATCATAGCGCAACTATATGAGAGGTATAACATTGTTAAAATTAGGGAGGATTATTCTGCTGAATCTAAAGAACAAATTGCTGCTACCGATAATGTCAGGGAAAGAAGGTATGGCATATTGGTAGATGAAATACAAGATGCTCTGAAAGAATTGGAAGCGGAAAAGCCTAATTTGAGAAAACTAAAAAAAGAAGCTACCAAATTACAGAAACGTATTTATAGCCAATATGGGAAACTATATGGTTTTCTGAAAAAGGAGGATATTTTAACATGGCTGGAAAAGGTCAATCTTAATAGAAGGCAAACTAAACCACAAAGAGACAGAAGGGCTTTTGATAAATTTTATCAGTCTGTGATATTTGAGTCTTTGGTAGATAATCATTTGTTTAAGAAGCAATTAAATAAGATGTTCCCTTTAGATTCTATACACACAGGAGATGAAATATTAGCCAAAATAAATAATGTATATGCCCGTGCAGATATTGGTATTCCAGAGATTAGAACAGATATAGAAGCTGTCAGGATGCTAAATTGTTATTTTAATGTAAGGAGAGTGGACAAGGGAAAAAGCCATAAAATCATAGGTTCTAATCCACGAAAATTGGAGGTCATCACTAAATTAGGTGAGGGATTAGATACCAATGATATGTTTAATGGTTTGGGGATAGAGGAAAATAAGGTGGTTATGGGAGCTGACCCTGTTGGTGAGCCTCTTGATTAACCATTGACACACTTAGTCACTATAATAACTAATCTTACTAACTGTATTATGCTTCGCTTGCTGCTTCGCAGTTATAACCAGCTCCAGCTCTATTCTATGCTGACATTAGGAGGATGAGCTGACTTTTAGATGTTCTCGTTTTATTTTGAGGGCTTTTAGTTCTTTGAGGTCAGCCATTAATTTTTTGAGGGGATATGATTTCTTGATATATAAATTTAGGGCAATATTATCTTTTAGTTCTTTTCTTCTCTGTTCATCCTTATTGCCGTTAATATTATGGTCAATAGAAAGATGCTCAATAGAATGTACGGGAACTTCATACAGGTCAGATAATTTAGTAAGTATCTCTGTATCAGGGGCTTCCGGCTGATTTTCTAATTGGGTTAATTTATCTGTAGAAATACCAATTTCATTAGCCACATGGTCTAATGTGTAGGCTCTTTTATCTCTGATTAATTTTAATGTTTTTCCGTATTTCATAATCTAAAAATTAGCAAAGGATATTTAGTAATTTTGTTCAAGCTGAATAGTAGCCCTTATTATAAGTAACTGTAAATCAGCATCTAATTTATCTACGTCTGCGTAGCCTGCTGTTGTTAATTTGTCATACAGAAACTCTAACTGGTCTTCTATATTAAAATACAGCCCTTCCATTTCCAAGTCCAAATCTCCAAAATCCCTATCTTCCGCAGCTTTAACCAAATTTTCTAAACGCTCCCTAATATCCTCATAATCAGGAAAATATTTGTAGTCCATAGTGTGTGTTGGGTAAATTTGTTTTAACAAAGATAAGAAAAAACTGCCTGAAAATCAACAAAAATACTAACCCCCACAGTCCAATAAAAATCAGACCATGAGGGTAGTTCGGCAAAACTAATCTTTAGTTCATAAACCAATTAGAAGTTTTATTTTCCAGTGCATTACCGATATTCTGTGTAAAGGAAAAGGCATTAACTCCTCTCTCTAAAAAGGTGTCAATATATGAGCCTTTATTGGCAGATGTAAAGAGATTATACAGCCTCCAAAGGTCAATGCTGCCGTCATCATTTTTACCAAAGTGATTGTCCTTGTAGTATTCCTTGACGACAGTATTAAAGTGGTATTCTCCCAACTGTAAAGACGGTACTTTTTCCCTGTCAGCTTTAGACAAAAAAGGGTACATTTTAGCCCTGCCTATCATATTGGCAAACTGTTGTTCTGACAGAGAATAATCCTGCATATTCTGGTAGAATTTCAAATCATTCTCCATGCTGTAACTGCTGAATAATTCTCTGATTTTGACAGACAGTTCATCAGGACTACTTACACGAATAACATCAGAATAACCGTCAGTAGAAATACAGAGATTAGTGCATACAGAAACTTTAAAACCTATGAAAATCTTGAACTTCTCTATTCCCTTAAAGGAGTATAAATTTTCCTGATTTAAAGCCCTGACACCACCTACTGTAAGAGATAGCTGTTGCCCGTTGACTGTCTCTGTGATATTAGGAATATCTATCAAAAACGCCATTCTCTCATAATAGACAGTTTTCTCGTGAGGTTCTAAATCTCCTACCTTCTTATCTCTGGCAGTAGGAATACGTCCTTTTACCGGATGACTGACCCTAAGAGCCGGAGCGTCCAGATTGCCGAAAATATCATCTGCCACTTCATAGGTAGTATCTATGAGTTGTTGATGAGAGATAATCTGCTCGTTGTCCTTAACGAACACTGGTATGAGATGACCATTTCTTACCTCGTCTAATCCTACTGCTTGAGTATTAGAGTTGATAAACCGAACATCCTTTAGGGGAGTCTCTTTTGTATGGACTCCATTAGCTTGTAACTGCTGTACCATTTTGTTTTACTTTTTTATTAGATAATTTTGTGATAGCTGCTTTTTTGGCTTTAAAATCCTCCTCTACATCGTCATAATAAGTAATGTATTGGTGGTAGATTGCGGTTAGTTCTTCAAGAGTTTTACAGGCTTTTATTTTCTTCTTTATGGTGGGAAGGTCTGTACCCTCATTACACCAATCTAAGATAATTTTGCCTGTTTCTTCTGTAGGAATGAAAGGTGGGTTTCCCATAAATAGACCAGTACGGTCTTTGGTAGAAGTGGCATTATGAGAAAGGTCTAATTCTAAGACAACGGTAAACTCATAGTCCATGCCGTCCCTTGTAACTCCTTTAAGTCCATGCTTCTCAGGAACATATTTGCCATTCTTTTCTGCCAGAACGTAGTCTTGTTTAGAACGGATAGTACCGATGATATGACACTTACTTTGTAGCATCCTCTGGACAAAGGCATTGTGCCGGGGATTTACTTTTCCCCAGTTGGTAAAGCTGTTGCCGGTCATGTTGGAATGGATGCTCAAAATACTTTCCCATTCATGGCTGACAGAATCTACAATGATGACCTCCATTTCAGCATTTTCACAGGCTTCTATGGCTTTCATATATTTCTCAGGAGTAAAGGGAGCATCCAACTGTAAAACATTAAATTCTCCTAAATGAGCATAAAGGTCAGAGGAATTATTTTCCGTATCTATTACGGCTATTTTGTTCCAGTTACCACCCGTCATTCCTTTGGCAATCAGCAAGGCACTCATGGTTTTCCCTGCCCCACTTGGAGATTGTAAAGCCAGTCTAATTTTAGCTTTTTTCCTTTCAGATTTTCTAAGCTGCATAATAAGTTATTTGATTATAGAATAGTCACCTTCTCTGATGACATGATTAGTTATTATATTTAATAGGATTGTGAAAATGGGTTTTTCATTAGTGTTAAAATATGATGTATTTTATGTTGATTAAAAGGTGTTTATTTTTAAAAAAGGTATGAAAATACTGGATTTTGTCGGTTATTTTTTGTATTTTTGTAGGAGATTTACAAGACAGATAAAATAGATTTTTTAACAAAAAAAGTATCAATAATTTAGTTAGACCCTTATGCAAAAAAACATGGGAGAAGTAGCAAAAACAGCTACCATTTATTTACCTCAAAAAATTAACCCAACTAAAATCATGAAAAGCTATACTGACAGAAGGTATAGTAATGATATTACAATTAATGCCGACAAAGCTGCCTACATTATGGGTAGGATTATTGCTCTACCACAATACGAAGTTTCTAACCAATGGAATAGTTCCAATACCTATACAGGATACACACCTATTAAAGCCCAATATTTACAGGATATGGGAGTTAATGGTTATAAGTCAGTTATAGACTATCTTATCAATGAAGGAATTATTGAATGTGACGGCTACTATATTAAAGGAGAGAAATCATTGGGCTACAAATACATAGACCCGAAGCATTACAGAAAACCACTTATACCCTATAATATTACATATCCTCCTATTGTTGAGAACTATGGAGAAAGGAGGGTAAATGACCATGCTAAAACTACCTACGAGCATCTATACAATTACTCTTTTTCTGATAAATTGGCTATGAATGATGAAGTCCTTGACGAGATATTTAGGCTAAAGTCAGATAAAAAACTAACTCAACAACAACTAAAGAATATCACCACACATGAGGCTGTTGTAAACCAGTTTATAGATAAAGAAAGCGTCTTTAGAACTGATGATTTTGGCGGAAGATTATATACAGGAATAGGGATAATGAAATCAGGGCTAAGGTCATTCATAACCTATGATAATCAAGAACTTGTCGGCTTAGACCTTAGTAATGCCCAACCATTTTTATTTCAGATTTTTTTAGAGGATAATCAGTTAGCTCCGGGTATTATTGCTCAAAATTATGGTGTAGGTAAAATGGAGGAAATACGGTCTATTAAAATACCTATGGCAGAAATAGAATTGTATAAGAGTTGGGTCAATTCTGCTACCTTATACGAGGAACTTGGTAGGAGATACAAGAAAGTAGTAGGAAAAGAAATAGAACGTAAGGTGTTGAAAAAGAATATATTGACTCTATTTTATGGAAAGAATGAGGATGTAAAAAACTATAAAATTACGGAAGTATTTACATCAGTTTTTCCTAACATATATAAACTAATTGAGTGTTTTAGACAGGAAACCAAATCTAAAGAGAATAGCTCAGATGAAGCCCATACTCTGTTTTCAAGGATGATGCACAGATTAGAAGTGGAAGTATTTCTGAATAGCATTTGTAAGGAAATGGAAGAAAGACATCCTGATATTCCCATTTTTCCTATCCATGACTGTATTGTTACAACGGAGGGCTGTATGGATAATTTAAAAGAAGTAATGAATGACGTTATACTAAAAATCATCGGGGAACAACCTATTATAAAGTATGAGCCATTTAAAGAAATAAGAAAAGGGTTTGACTTTAGGGAACTGCTGGAAAAGAAGAAAACTTAATTAACTCTTTTTTCCTTTTTCTCTCTTTCCTATTTTTAGTATAATAAAATAAAATTCCATTACGATAGGAATAAGGCAAACACAAAATGCTGTATAACAATGGATTGCGATTAATTTATAAAAATAAATATATAAAAGATGGGGTATCTACAATCATACTAGATACCCCGACCCTTACTCTTTATCCAGCCGTTTACTTAGTTCATCCATTTGCTGCCCTACCTTTTTGTTGACTACTTTTCCATAATGTTTTTGTGTTATCTTAATGGAAGAATGCCCCAAAAGTTCTGACACAATCTCCATAGGAACGTCATTATAAAGCAATACAGTAGAAGCAAAAGTCTTACGAGCTACATGGTGACTAAGTTTCTTTTTAATCCCCAGAATCTCTCCTATTTCCTTTAGATTCTTGTTAAACTTCTGATTAGATAGCTTGGGTAATAAACGGTCAGACCCGGCATATTTATCCAAGATAGCCTGTGCAGTAGGAAGTATAGGAATCATCAAAGGCTTTCCTGTTTTCTTTCTGTTCATTTTAATCCAGTCCTTGCCGTCATATCCCTTGACAATGTGTTCTATAGACAGACTATCCATTTCATTATAAGCCAATCCTGTGTAACAACAGAATACAAAACAGTCTCTAACCTTAACCAGCCTATCTTGCTCAAAATCATACTTTTCTACTACAGATAACTCATCATTATCTAAAAAGACTACATCCAAATTAACGGCTTTTGGCTTATAAAGTAGAAACGGGTCTTTCTCCATATACTCGTGAGCTATGGCATATTTTATAATCTTCCTGACCCTCTGTATGGTCTTATTAATGGAGATTTGTTTCATGTCTTTTTCTGTCAAAAGATAATACTCCAAGTCCATTAGAAACTTCAACTTCATGGTAGAAAGTACCACATCCTCCTGCTGATAGGTATTCCGTATAAAGCCCTCTATCTGCTTATAAATGCCCTGAAACTTCACCAAAGTAGCCGGAGAATAAGACTTACCCACCAATGCCTCTACCTCTATATTATGCTGCTTAAAGACCTCCAGAAAGGTAGATAGGTTTTGGCTTTTCCTACCTAGTAAAAGGTTTACAAATTCATCCAACGTACATTCCCTTTCCGTTAATCGGTGCTGTAGGGATAGCTCCATAGCTTTAGCTTTAATAGCTATTAGGTGGTTGTTTATCTGTTCTGCTAATAGATTGTTGATGACGGAATTAGAGGAAGTATGCCATTCAGAAGGGAGGACAAAGAATCCTGTGGAGAAATGCCGTCTTTTATTGTTTTTGGTAACTCTACCGTAGATTGGGGCTTTTCCTTTGGAATTAGTTTTAGTCTTGTACTTCATCAGCACAAAGATTAGTTTTATTTCATTAGTCATAACAATTAGATTTTGTTATGAACACTGTATAAACACCTAAAAACAAGCCATTTAGTGACCCAATCAGTGACCTTTTTAGTGACCTCTGACCTAATGTTAGTGACCTAATCAGTGACCTCTTCCCCTCTATAATCTCAATAAATAACAAAAAAAAACACCCATAAGTCATTGACTTACAGGTGTAATTTTAAATGTAGTTGCGGAGGCAGGACTTGAACCTACGACCTTCGGGTTATGAGCCCGACGAGCTACCAACTGCTCCACTCCGCGATGTTATAACCACTTGTTTTCTTTAAACAAGGCTGCAAAGGTAATGTTATTTTTTAATCATTACAATTTTTGTACAATTAATTTCAAAATACCTTTATACCTTTACGTTTGAATCAATAATAAAGTTCATTTTTACGAAAAATAAATGACGCATTCAACTTGGAATTTGTTTTTTGGAATTTGGAATTTTCAAAATTATGGCAAAAAAAAAGAAATATTACGTGGTGTGGGATGGCAACGAAACGGGTGTTTTTGATTCGTGGACAGACTGTCAGCTCCAAATCAAGGGCTACCCGGGAGCGCGGTACAAATCCTTCAAAACAAAGGAAGAGGCGGAAGAAGCATACTTAAATGAAACGGGTTATGTAGAAAAAAAAGCGGCTACCGCTAAACCTACTTTGTCTTCTTTGAACGAAAAAATACGCGCACAAATCATCATGGAAAGCATCAGTGTAGATGCAGCATGTAGCGGCAATCCGGGTGTCATGGAATATCGTGGAGTACACACTGCCGATGCTTCGGAGATATTTAGGCTCGGACCATTTCAGTACGGCACCAATAATCTTGGTGAGTTTCTCGCGCTTGTACATGGTTTGGCATTACTCAAAAAACAAGGCAGCGATGTGCCGATTTATTCCGATTCGCGCACTGCGATGGCTTGGGTACGCAACAAGCGCATCAAAACGACCATCAAGCGCACACCTGCCAATAAGAAAATGTTTGAACTTGTAGATAGAGCCATACTATGGTTGCACGATAATACTTATACGACCAAAATCATTAAATGGGATACCGACAATTGGGGCGAAATTCCGGCAGATTTTGGCAGGAAGTGATTTTGATGTGCTGACGTACTCATGTGCTGACGTGTTAATGTATTTACGAAAATACGTCAGCACATAACTATTTAAATTTCATACGATACAAAGCAGTCGTTTTGCCTTTGGCAATTTTATCAAGTTTGCGTTTGACGAGTTTCTTTTTAATGGGTTTGAGCAATTGCGTAAATAAGATGCCTTCGATATGGTCATATTCGTGCTGAATCACACGTGCATTAATACCGTCAAAAACTTCTTCGTGTTCCTCAAAATTTTCGTCCATATACCGCAGTCGCAACACCGCCGGGCGACTGACCTCACCCTTGATATTCGGAATACTCAAACAGCCCTCCTCATATTCCCACGGCTGCCCGCCTTCCTTGATTTTTTGAGCATTTATAAACACCTTTTTAATACCTTTATCCTCCTCGCCTTCTTCCATACTCTGCACAGTATCAACCAGAAATATACGTATTCCAAGTCCTATTTGAGGTGCAGCCAAGCCCACGCCTTCGGCATTATACATGGTTGCCCACATATTGGTGATTAAGGCTTCCAAATCGGGATAATCCTTATCTATCGGTTCACAAACTTTCTTTAATATAGGTTGCCCGTAGGCATATATCGGTAAAATCATTTTTAAAGTTCAAATATCAATCACAAATTCATACAAATATTTGTGCAAAGCATTAAAACACTTTAATTCATTGTATTGTTTCAATATGGAAGAATAAGCGTTGGAATTTGGAATTTGCTAGCGCAAACTTTCCAAATAATCCTGCAAAATCAATATCGCACTAATTCGGTCAATCCGTCCTTTTTCGCGGCGTTTTTTCTTCTTCACACCACTCTGTACGAGGATGCGTCCGGCTTCAATCGAAGTCATGCGTTCATCCACCAATTTGACCGGAATATCCGGGAATATTTCTTCTAATTTCTTCACAAAACCATACACCATTTCAGTCGTTTTGGTAGCTTGGTCATTCATATCCAAAGGCTCACCGACCACAAAAGTCACCACATCTTCACGACTTGTATAATCCTTCAAAAAATTCATAAGTTTTTCATTATCAACGGTTTCTAATCCCGTAGCAATAATTTGCATCGGGTCAGAAACGGCAAGCCCCACTCGTTTCATTCCGTAATCTATGGCTAATATGCGAGACATGATAATGTAGTAATGCTTAAATGGTGTAATGCGATAATACGATATTTTTCAACCAAATTCAAAGATAAACAAAACACTTTAACATGACAATGTCATGTTCGATTTTTATTTAATATAGCAAGCGTCTATTCTTGAATTTGGGTTAAAACTCGTCAGACATTTAGATTTTGCCGGAAAAAATATGAGGTCATCGGTGAATTTAGAAAATGTCAGACGAGTTTTAACCCAAATTTGGAAAAAATATCCCATATCAAGCATAAACATATTTTTCATTTTTAAAACAAGATATTGTCAAGTTAATACAAATCTTCATTCAAATGATAATTTTTTATCACAAAAACAAAAATCGAACTAACGAGGTCTTTTTTTTATTTAAAAAACGCTTTTGCTTGGCACCGTAGCACAACGCTTCCAGCTTGTGTTGCGTTTGTACGATACGAAGTCAGTGCAGTATAATTTTCACGCCCTTTTTTCGGTTCATTACGCTGCCGATAGCTATCGGCACTAAATAGGTGGACATGCAGAAGGCTGCTCTTGACATACTATCATCAAAGTCCTTAATCCACCGAATCACCCATCAACTTTCCAAGTCTGATTCTTGTAATTTTATGCTGTTCTGCCATAGCAATTTTGATTTCATCTTGGCGGTCATTCGGAAGTCGGGCTTGTAGCAGGTCGAGCACTTCGGCAGCCGATTTTCCAGTGGCGCATACGATAAAAATAAAACCGAATTTATCTTCATAATCCTGATTGCCTTGTGCGAGTTGTTCAATGACAGCTTTGGTGGCAGTAGCTACACCTTGTTGCTCATTACCTGCCCATGCTTTTGTATTCGCAAATTTCTTTTCCAAACTCGAAATATCACCAATTTTCGGATGATGCTTAAAGGCTTCAAGTCCATCGGCTTCAGTGGCTTGTGACCAGTATATATTGGCTTTTTCGAGCAGTTCATGTTCATCATTAAACGGACGAGCAGCCACCATGCTATTCACCCAATTTGTAGAACCACAACATTTGACCAATTCATCAAAGGCTTCTTTTTCAGAAAGATTATTTAATTTATGTATAGTCATTTTTTTAAATAAAAAATATTTTTAAATAAATTATTTCATCAACTCACATCAAACATTAATACCTTGATTGCCAATGCTTTATTCCCTTTTCCGATTTCTGATTTTGCATAATGATGCAAGCGTGTGCGAAGAGCAATCTTGTCGTCGCCGCATTCCTGCATAAGACGTTTGACGGTTTCATTATGCTTCATATCGGCAATGTCTTCCGCACTTGGCAGGGTATGTAATCCGGCAAGTATGCCGATGTCATTACCTGAGAGTACATGGCTGTTGCATACCGATTCGGGTAGGGCATCGTAGCCCACGCTGACCTTCATCACTTCCTGCACTACCGTAAAAATCGCATCGCCACTCGCACGGGTGTAGTAGGCACGTCCCATGCGTCCTACGAGGTCAATTTTGTGCGGATTGATGCGTCCGTTGTCTATCACATTTTCATCAATGTGCATACGTAAGACATCACAAATTATCAAATGTCCTGCGCCGCCTTTGTCACCAAGCGTGATGATTTCTCTGACCCGACATTCCATCTGCACCGGCGATTCTTTGATGCGAAAAGGCTTGACCAACTCCGAAGCCACCGGAGTCAAACCCGATTTGTCAAACTCACTCACACCCACATCAAACTGTATGGAAGCCACTGCCATTTGGCGTACTATGCTGTGACTGACTACATTGATAACGACCTCGCGTGTAGTTTCGATATTATGCAAAGTATCCTTAGTGGTATTGTCCACCACACGCCGATTGGCAGAAAAAACAAGCGTTGGCGGATTGGAACTGAAGGCATTGAAGAAACTGTAAGGGGCTATATTCGCATTGCCGGCTTCGTCAACGGTACTCGCAAAGGCTATCGGACGCGGCGCAACAGCTCCGAGTAAATATTGGTGCATATCGCGGGTAGGTGTCGTCTTCGGATCTATCGTCAGCATAATTTCTTTTATTTATTTCGTGAAATTCAAAGGTAAATAAGAATATTCAAAAAACAATATTCATTTGTTAAAAACGAAATATTCTTGTTTTAAATAATTGATTATCAAATTTAAATAAAAAATAATTTTCATTAATTGTATATTCTGTACAAAAATAGTTTGCAAGATTATTTGACTTTTTAAATCAATTGACGTAATTTTACGTCATAAAACTTAAAAACACGTCAATTGACTAAAAACAACGTCATTAGACAAGCATTAAAGCATTATCACATTTCATCATTATCGCATTAATTATGAAAAGATTGACCAAAGTAGAAGAACAAGTGATGCAAATTATCTGGCAATTGGAGCGTTGTTTGGTGCGTGACATCATTGAGCAACTCGGTGAGCCGGACACGCCTCGTAGCACCATTTCATCAGTAGTTCGCATCTTGGAAAGTAAAGGTTTTGTGGGGCATAAAGCCTATGGACGTACTTACGAATATTTTCCCCTGATTTCAAAAGAGGACTATTCGCGACAGGCTTTGAAGGGCTTGGTGGGCGAGTATTTTGGTGGTTCGGTCAATAGCTTGGTTTCTTTTTTGGTCAAGGAAAATGACATGGACATCAAAGACCTCAATGAGATACTTCAACAATTAAATGACGCTGAAAATAATGCAAATAATGACACTTAATTACATACTCGAAACCACCGTATGTTGGTTGTTTTTCTACCTGCTTTATGCGCTTTGGTTGCGTAAAGAAACCTTTTTTCGCACCAATCGGATATATCTGATGGGTACACTGTTGCTGGGTTTGCTGATACCTGCCGTTGATGTCATGCCAACACCACAAGCTGTTGTAATACAAGATGTTACAGTGTATTTGAATGAAGTTGTTGTATTAGCACAGGGCAATGTTGCGACTTCCGATACCGGATTCCACATTAGCACGATACTCGTGGCTGTGTACCAAGTGGGTGTAGCGATATTCCTGCTTCGCTTTCTGGTGAGTATGGGTAGTATTTTTCGCCTTTTTTTGAATAGCGAAATTATTAAAAAAGAAAATTATACGCTTGTTTATACTTCGCGTGAACATGCGCCATTTTCGTTTTTGAATTTCTTTTTTGTATATAAAAAAAATGAGTTCAATGAGACGGAATGGCAACAAATCACACGCCACGAAGAGGCGCATATACGTGGCGCACATACGTTTGATGTGTTGCTGGCAGAGGTATTGACGATACTGTTTTGGTTTAATCCCTTGATTTACATGTATAAATATGCTATACGAAATGTACATGAATATTTGGCAGATGCTGCGGTCATCAAGACTGTCCCGACGGTGCACTACGGACAATTTTTGGTGAGTTTTGCGCTGCCCGGTTTTCGTATGGCAAATAATTTCAATCATTCACAATTAAAAAAACGTATTATTATGATGACAAAAACGCAATCATCGAAATTCGCTTTGGCGAAATACACACTTTTTATTCCGCTTGCTTTGATCTTGTTCGTTATTTTTTCCTGTAAAGACGATGTGCAAAATCTTATTACTGATGATGTAACTGAACATCAGCAAAGGGTTTTGGTATATGACGAAAATGAAGGAGTAGCGAGAGAATACATTAAAGCCCATAAAAAGGCAGAAGACGGGAACGGAAAAACACATTTTGACAAAGTAGAAGAAGTCACGATTTCGGCACTCAAAGTATTTGAACAAAAAATGAGTACCGAATACGAGCAGGAAACCAATCCGGCAAAAAAAGAAGCATTGAAGGAGCGGTTTTTGGATGAATTGAAACAAGGAGCAGAGGATGCCAGAGTGACATTTTTTATTGTTGAGAAAGGAGAAGATGGTATAGAAAAAATGTGTACAACGGGAAATAAGGGAGACAATCCTTTCAAAAAATTGAATAAAAAAGAAATAGAGGAGAATGTCCGGTCAATTGAGCAGGAAAAAGATCCGGATAAGAGAAGATCTATGATTAATGATTTTGAGGTAGGGATCAAAAATAAAACAGGTAAAAATATCAACTTTGGAGTTTCGGAGGAAACTAATGTCTATACCATAGTAGATGAAATGCCCCTCTTCCCCGGCTGTGGGTATGAAACCGATGCCGAAAAACGCAAAAAATGCGCTGAAAAGCAAATGCTTCAATACATCTATACCAACATTACCTACCCCGCCGAAGCGATAGAAGCAGGTATTGAGGGTATAGCTATCGTATCTTTTGTGGTGGAAACAGACGGGCAAATTACCCATCCAAAGATACTCCGCAGCGTAGGCTACGAAACGGACGAGGAGGTCATTCGTATCGTAGAAAATATGCCGGATTGGATACCGGGCATACACGAAGGTAAGGCGGTCAGGGTGAAGTTTAATCTGCCGGTGAGGTTTAAATTGGAAAAATAAAAAGCCCCTCATTTTTTCGGCGGGTATTTTCAGGCTTTGTCTGGGAATACCCGTTTTTTTTATTTTTTGTTTTTATGAAAACGAATAATGTCGGTCATAGGTTTTTTACTGATGATATATTCTGTCCATACAGTCAATTCGTTTAAGCCGAATGTATGCTGCGTTTTATCCTTATATAGTTCCTCTAATACTGTATTGAAATTTATGAATATTTGTTTGGTTTCTGATAGAGGAGCATTATTAAGTTTATACAGGTATTGTAAACAAAGTGGATAAAAGGAGTTGATTTCTTTTGGGCTTATCTTCTTAAAAAATCTTTGAGCTGCGCGATATAGGTTATCGAAATTATCATATTCAGCTTCATAGGCTATGGCAAGTTTGAGTATCCACGAACAGCATTGAATGTCTATTCTCGTTCGTAGTTTTTGCTTGATAATCCTGTCAAAGCCTTGAAAAGCCTTTTTATACTTGCCCATAAAGAATAAAGTCATAGTAATATTTATTTGAAAGCCTTGGGCTGATGATGTCCTCATTTTGTCTAAATATCTATCTAATTTAGGTTGAAGGGTACTGATAAATGTACCTAATTTGTCAAAATCAGCTTTATTTAAATAGTAAAGTAATTCAGGACGATAAAGAGTTTCCAATACAATTGTTTCTTCGTGAGGAGTTTGAGGGATAATTTCCTTTTTTACTTTATTCAGCATTTTTTCAAATTCTATATCATTATTCAATCTTATACAAGTTCCTAGATAATTATGTATATGCCACACATAGGAAAGTCGATACTCAAACTTTTGATGTGGGTAATCATTCCAACAATCAATTACTTTTTTATAATATATATATGCTTTTTCAATATCATTAATCAAAGTATTGTATGAGGCATGAATCTGATAAAAACGATATTGAGAAATAAATGAAACAGCTCGTTCCTCAGTCAGCAATAATTCATCATCCATCAATTTATCAAGGTACTTACGCCTTAGTTTATCATTGGAATTGGGAAGTCTTTGCCATGCTGAATATAAGAAATATAGTATATCATTATACCTGCTTTCGTCATTTATAATGGACATTATGTTATTTTTTTCCTTGATTAATATATCTGTCATTTCAATATAGTCTTTACTGTAAAGGCGTTTTATCAAGCCTCTTTCATATTGTATCAGTTCCAAAATCACTTCATACTTCTCATATTTTACTGCCAGTTTTTTGGCTTCTCTGATATATTTTGAAGCATACTCGTATAAGCCACGTTCAATCAGAAAATCAATATCCATAAGATAGACTTTCAAACGCACATTGACACTTTCGTTTTTATCCTGCCTGTGGGTCCGCATGGTGCGTATAATATCGGTAAGCGTATCATGTTTATATTTATTAATGTGTTTTAGTACCTCTTTATGTTTGTTGAGTTTTTTCTCCAATAGGGTATCATCATACTCATCAATTTTGTTCATGGCACCGAATAATAGGGTCTGATGGCTATCGCCTTTTGACTTCATATAATATCTTTTTTCGGTTGAGGTCAGGGTATGAATCAGTTGGTGTAAGGTATCTTTAGGCATAAATGTAATTCATTGTGGCGGTTTGAAAATGTACTAAATGATTATATGTTATTTGACAAAAGAAGCATATTATCTGTCAAAAACAGGTGTGGTATTCGGATGATATTAAAAAAATCAAACAAAAAAATATGCTTTTAATTGTTATTTTTCAAAAAAAATGTATTCATACAAACAGTATAGTAAAAGTAAAAAATATGTTTATAATTTTTTGATTATAAATATTTTATAAAAATATTTTAAAAACATTTAAAAATAAATAATCCATTAAAAAACATCAATTTGGCGCATTTGTAACAATAATTATCGGTTAAAAGTGGTTTTTAGCAAATAAAAAAATGATTTACCTTGCATATAACCAATTATCAAAATCAGTCCTGTAACCACAAGGCAGTATAAAGCAGATGAAAATGACACATCAAGTAAACGCATATAATGTTATGATTATTATATGATAAAAAAGTGTCGTTATAAGGCAGGGGAATTTCAGAGGGAATACCCTTGTCTTTTTTTCTCAAAATATAATTTATACAATAGTTGGCATGACAACTTTAAAATATATTAAAAATATCGTCAAAAACTTGCATGATTCGAATATTTAATTTAAGTTTGTATGTAGAAAGTAATTATAGAAATACCATTTTTATACCTTTCACAATAACGGCACTTCTTAATAGAACAATTATTACCATATATTTTATTCGGGTAAAATACTCAGATTCGTATAATTTGCGGTCTGTTATTTTTGCTTCAAATATTGAAATCCAAGATAACTATATATATTCTTTTCAGAATACGTATAGGCAAATCCTTATATCTATATACCAAATTTTACCCAAGCCAAATTCTACTATCACCATTTTAAATTTAAGCACATGAAAACTAACACATTGCAAATTATTTTCATCATGCTGGCTTTGCTATGCTGTGGCAAGAGTCAGGCAACACCGGAGCCTGCGTGCAAAATTGTCAGTATCATCAAACCAAGTCTCTTTGTACTATCTGTCGGTGCTACCCCGCCCGATATTAAATACACCGAAGAAGATGCCAACGATATTGCTGATTTATTCAAAAAACAAAACGAACACAGTAAGCTGTACAAAGAAGTTATTGTAGAAAAACTCACCGGAGCGGAAGCAACGGCTGCCAATGTCTCCAAGAAAATCGGAGAGATGGTCTGGGCAAAGGAGATTACAACCAATGATGTATTTATCCTCTTTATATCCTCGCATGGATATAGAGTTGACGGAGACTTTCGCATACAGGCAAGTGATTTCAAACCTTTGCCGCTTGTAGCAAATAAAACCTCAGTCAGTTTGACAGAATTATTGGGCTTATTAGATAACCTAAAAGCCAAGAAAATCATTTTTTTTGATGCCTGCCAATCAGGAAACAAACCCGATAGCGACCTTGATGCAAGCGGGAGTAAAGGACCTGTATCTATTGAGCAGCATATCCGCCGGATTATGAAAACCAAACCCGGTTATACCATCATCACCTCCAGTTCGGGAACAAGCGATTCGTACTGGCACAAAGCATGGGAAAATGGTGCTTTTACGGAAGCACTTATAGAAGGACTATCCGGCAAAGCGGACAAAAAGAGGAAGGGCATTGGAGATGATGTCATTACGATTCATGAAATTTATACCTACCTTAAAAAACGGGTGCCGGCACTGTGCAAAGAGCAAAATACGCCTTTTGTACAGCGTCCTGAGAGAATTGACTATGACTTGGGAGGCGATTTTCCGTTGGTCAGCATCAAAGGCAAGGACAAGCCCGCTAATGTATCGTCCAATATACCAGAATCCTCAGACCCTGTTTCAATTTATCGTATAAAAACCAAAGTAGATAAAGTCACGAATAAGCAACAATGGGAACACCTGAGCGAGCAGTTGTTTTCTGATGGACAGAACGGAAAACAGTACCTGACCGGTGAAGTTAATTTTATGGGCGTAGATGGCATACTCGCTCTGAGAGTCAAAATTACTATTGAGGGTGATGCTTCCTACTATTTCGCATTTCCCACCGAAGAAGTGTCTATGATGATTTACTTTGAAAACGGTAAAGAAATTATTTTATACGGTTATCAATATTATACCATATACAACGAAACTACCCGCCAGACGGAATATACTGTTGCATTTGATATAAATATGGAAGATGAAAGAAGACTACACAAAAATAAAATCAAAGGTGTTGAGATAGGTTGGGTACAAGGCAAAGGGCAATACCTTTCGGGCGGACAAACCGATGTTCTTATCAAGCAACTGAATGATGTTAAGCGAGCCACAGAAAAAGGAATTATAAAAAAACAGCGAAGAAAAAATAATAATAGCAGCTTTACCCGTTACTGATCATTTTATGCCCGAAGGAGAAAAAAATTATAAAAAAAATAAATTTCTTTTTTCTCCTTCGGGCTTTTTAGCAAAAACACTCAAGGTCTCCGAAGTTAAAAAAACTGAACACAAAGATTAAAAATGCAAATAAATTAAATATTTAATAAATTAAAAATCAATACTAAAAACAATCTATCTGGTCACTTTTTTTTGGAATATAAAATTAATAATTGCGTAATTGCCTTATAATAAAAGGCATAAAAGTATATTTATGAATACATTTACTTATATGTTAAGGAAGTCATAAAAAACTTGCATCATTCAAATATTTAATTTAGGTTTGCAATCAGAAATTATAATTAAACGATTTCCTGATAACCTTAGATTAACATTCACCACTAATGGCTAAAAAAGTCATAAATTCACTTTCGGTTATTTATTTATAATACTTTTGAAAATTCATATTTTCAGATATGATTGATAAATTAAATGCCAAAAAAAATATAAGTGATAAAAATAATACATTCATTTTTACATTAAAAGTGAGTTGATATTTTGCTTATACTTTTTCAACAACAAAAAACGATACTTTTCCTAAGCGATATAATCGCCAGACTGTAAAATTTTTAAAATATTTTAAAAATCACAATTTAATATAAATTACGATTTACTAACGTAAATTTATATTTACCCAAATCTGTTTTTTTCTTTGAAAAAAAAGCAGAACAACTTTAAAAATGTACATTTTTATAAATCATATAATTTTAATTAACTATCATAAAATATTTACTTAACACCGTAAAACAATTTAACCATGAAAAAGTATTTAATTCTTATTAGTCTGTTTATCTCCACTATACTTGGGGCGCAATCTTTCCCCGAATGTGGAACTACACCAAGCAAAGCACAAATAGAATACCTCAATCAAACAAGAACAGAGCGCAGCGCATTTTCTTCACACAATTACAAGAGCAACGCAGCGATTCAAGTTCCGGTGGTCAACCATATCGTTACACAATCCAATGGTAGCGGCGGGCTGGAACTCCAAGAACTCGCTGATGCCATGCAAACCTTAAATGACTTTTATGCACAAGCCAACATCCAGTTTGTAGAGTGCGAACCTACACACTTCATCCACAACAGTGCTTGGTATCATTTCAATCACATAGACGACGAGACCATACGCAGTGCCAATGATATACCCAAAGTACTCAATATTTATCACTTTGAGAGTGTCAAGATAGGCAACAATCAGGTCTGCGGATATGCTTCTCTCCCTACCGGACCGGATAGAATCATGATGGCAAATAACTGTACCAAAAATGGCACTACGCTGATACACGAAGTAGGACATTATTTTTCACTATATCATACACATGGTAAGTCAAACTTTGGTACTACCGATGAACTTGTTGACGGTACCAACTGTGAAATCGCAGGTGATGATGTATGCGATACCCCTGCCGATCCCAACCTTCTAGGTAAGGTTCAAGGTTGCCAATACATAGGTACTGAAACCGATGCCAATGGACAGCCTTACACCCCACAGGTCAACAATATCATGTCTTATAGTTCGTGTAGAAGTGTATTCACGCAAGGGCAGTTCGATAGGGTGATTTTCAGTGCATTAAACGATAGAAACTATCTGACATGCAATGGAAGTTCCCCAACATGTACCGCAACAGTCAGCTCTTTTCCGTATTCAGAAAGTTTTGAAACTGAAAACAGTGCTTGGAGTCCGATTACTATTGCTACATCTTGTTCAAATAATTGGGCAAGAAATTCCGGCGGCACAAGTTCGTCGGCAACAGGACCTTCCGGTGCTGCTCATGGAACACATTACTTATATACAGAGTCATCCGGTGCTTGCAAAAATACGACTATGATAGTCGAAAGCCCTTGCTTCGATATATCTTCGTTGAATAGCCCTGCACTGACCTTCGACTATCACATGTATGGCTCAAGCATGGGTACACTCGCACTCGAAGTATCTGTGGATGACGGAAATTCATGGACGGAATTGTGGGCGCAAACAGGCAATCAGGGCGATAGCTGGCTGACAGCAAACGTGAATTTGGGTACTTATACTTCAGGCACTTTTACACTACGCTTCAAAGGTACAACAGGCAACAGCTACCAAAGCGATATGGCAATTGATAAGTTCAATATTCAAGATAGTTCTTGCCCATCTGCCGGAACACCTTGCGACGATAATGACATCTGCACCATAAACGACACTTATGATAACAATTGCAACTGTACAGGTACTTTTCAAGATACAGACATGGATGGTATATGCGATGCTGAAGATCCTTGCCCTACTATACCGGGGATCAATTGTAGTCCGTTGGTGACTTACTGCTCGGCACAAGGAGATACAGGCTATGAATTTATTGAATCCGTACAAATAGGCACGATTACCAATACCTCCGGCAATGACAATGGTTATGGAGATTATACCGCCAACACGTCATTTGATATTGGCAACTTCAATACGCCAATTACACTCACGCCCGGCTTTAGTGGTCAGGCATACAAGGAAAATTGGAAAATATGGATAGATTTAAACAAAGATGGCGACTTTAAAGATGAAGGGGAAGAGGTGTTTTCTGGAACTAGTGTAGAGAATAATCCACTGTCCGGCACCATAAAAGTATCATCTGCCAATGACATACAAACCACCATGCGTATTGCTATGGTATGGAATGTGGCAGCCACTTCATGTAGTATGATTGATGCCGGAGAATTTGAAGATTATACCGTCAACCTTTCAACGGTCAGCAATAAATCCGCTGTTGAAACTAATCTTGTTGAGGTCTATCCCAACCCCGCGAAGGACTATATCAATGCCGATATACACGACATTATTTCGGCTGGCAATATACAATCCCTCAATGCCCTTATTTATGATATGAAAGGTCAATTGATGCACTCAGAAACCCTCAATGCAACCGGCGTTCTCACGATAAACACACAGCACTTGACCGAAGCTCCTTACATCCTGCGTTTACAGACGGACGATGGGCGGGCATTTACAAGTAAGTTTTTAAAATTGTAAAATCAATCACTTAACTGGACTTTGGACATTCGGTAACTGGGGAATTAGGTAATTAGGCTAACGAAAACGCAATTCGCTATATATCAGAAGAATAAGAATTTCAACAAAGTTAATTTGAATTAAAATGCAAATTAGTACAAATTGTTGATAATGAGCGTTTTACCTAATTTCCTAATTCCCCAGTGTCCAAAGTCTAGTCACTTAAAGTAGTGAATTATAATAGTGGTAGGCAGTCGGGGTTTTCCGGCTGCCTTTTTCTTTTCAAAATCGAATAACGAGGTTTTTTTTATTTAAAAAACGCTTCTGTCCGGCAGCCTTGCAAAGATACCCTTTTCAGTATTCCATATTTAGCGATACGAGGTCAGTGCCTTATTGCTTTCAGATACCTATACCCGTTTTCCACTCCATCGCTAAATATGTGGATATGCAGAATATCTCTCAAAAATACAGTTTAATGTAGTGAAAATTAATGTTATCGCTCATATGTATTAAGCGGTGAAAAATGTAAAATGTAAAATGTAAAATAATAAATGTAAAATGTAAAAGTGTCGATAGGACATGAAGTTATTTATTTTTAAAATGTTATATATTTAAAATTTTGAAAATCAAATTATTGTTAAAAAACATTCATGTTATACACTTTTACATTTTACATTTATTATTTTACATTACAATAACGATTTTCACCTTATAGTACAGATGAGCGAATGTTATCCCATTTACTAAACTCTTTGAAGTTTAGTAAACGGGGTTTTAAATATTTCTTTAAATTAAAATTATAATAATATAAAATTATAAATACAATTCACGTTCTACACTTTTACATTTATTATTTTACATTTTACATTTCAACAGGCTTATTCTTCTTCATCCGACATTATATCTGTCTCATTTTCAGCGATATAATGGTCGAGCATATTTGCTAAATCCGGTTTGGGAACCATACCGGAAAAGCGTTGTTTGAGTTCGCCGCGATTAATCAGCATCAAGGTAGGAATGCTTTTCACCTTAAAATGACGACTCAGATTTGGGTTGGCTTCCACATTCACTTTTCCCACAATGGCGCGACCTTCAAAGTCTCTTGCCAATTCATCTATTATCGGTCCGATAATCTTACACGGACCGCACCATGCTGCCCAAAAGTCCACCAAAATAGGCTGCTCTGCTTCACTTATTAGGTCATTAAAAGTCGCATCCGTAATTTCGAGTGCGACGACCTTTTTCGGTTTTCTTTTTTTATTAAAAAACATAACATATTCAATTTCAACTGCAACTTCAACCTCAACCTCAAACTCAATTTTCGTATGTTTTTTTGAGGTTGAGGTTGCAGTTGAGGTTGCAGTTGCTTATTTTTTCTTCTTCTTCTTTGCTGCTGCCTTTTTCTTTTTCGGTTTTGTTTTTTCAAAAGCAGAAGGGTCTTGTTCCATGACGATAGCCTTGACCTGTTCGAGGGTCAATTCTTTGGCAGCTTCGGGAGTCATACGCTTACCTTCTTTATCTCTTGGCAGTTTAAATTGGGTTTTACCAAGTTTGATGATAGGTCCCCAACGGGCATTTTGCACCGAAAGTTTTTCATCTTCCCAATTGTGTATGTAGCGATTGGCTTCTTTTTCTATCTTGGCTTTGATAAGTTCGTGGGCATCCGCTTCGCTCAATGTTTCGGGATCATAACGGCGCGGAATATTAACAAAAAAGTCTTTCCATTTGAGAAACGGACCAAAACGCCCCTTTCCTTTGGTATAAGGAATACCGTCATAAGTTCCTATGGGTGCATCTTCTTTTCGCTTGATTTCTATGAGTTCGATAGCACGCTCTTTGGTGACTTTGAGCGGGTCTTCGTCGCGTGGGATGGAGATGAATTTTTCATCATGTTTTACATAAGGTCCGAAGCGTCCGCGTCCGATAATGACCTCATTGCCGTCATAATCACCCAGTGTTTTGGGCAATTGGAACAGGTCAAGTACATCCTCCAATTCGACCTTCGACATGGCTTGGTCGGGTTTGAGGTTGGCGTAACGCGGTTTTTCATCTTCGGCGAGTTCGTCGGGTGCGCCTATCTGCACCACAGGTCCATTGCGCGACAGGCGTACAAGAATGGTTCTGCCCGTTTCGGGGTCTTTACCAAGTATGCGCTCTCCGGTGACACGCTCGGCTGTCTCCAATGTTTCTTCTACATCCTTGTGAAAAGGTCTGTAAAATCCGTCAAGCATTTCGCGCCACTTTTCTTTACCTTCGGCTATACTATCAAATTGCTCCTCAATATTTGCGGTGAATTTGTAGTCCATAATTTTATCAAAATAATTTGATAAAAAATCTGTCACCAACATACCTGTATCGCTCGGATACAGTTTATTTTTCTCCGCACCCGTAATTTCACTTTGAACGACTTTTTCTACAGCATCATTTTTTAAAGTATAAACATTATAATTTCGCTGCTTGCCTTCTCTTGGGTCTTTAAGGATATAGCCGCGTGTTTTTTCTGTAATTTTACTAATGGTAGGTGCGTAAGTCGAAGGACGACCGATGCCCATTTCTTCCATTTTTTTGACCAAACTCGCCTCCGTATATCGCGCAGGCGGACGTGTAAATCGCTGCACTGCGGTCATATAATTCAATTCCAAAAGCTGCCCCACGCTCAAAGGCGGCAGGATGCCTTTAGCTTCACCTTCTTCGTCGTCGTCGGTAGATTCGAGATAGACTTTGAGGAAACCGTCGAACTTCAATACCTCTCCGTTGGCAACCAATCGCGCATTCGGCACTGTCGAAATATTGATGTCAACTTTTGTCTTTTCCAGTTGAGCATCAGACATTTGTGAGGCAATCGTGCGTTTCCAAATCAGCTCATACAGGCGTTGTTGGTCACGATTGGCACCGGCAGTAGGTTGTGCAAAATTGGTTGGACGAATCGCTTCGTGTGCTTCCTGTGCCGAAGCGGATTTCTTTTTATACCGACGGGTTTCTAAATATTTTTCACCGTATTTTTTTGTAATTTCTTCGGCGGCAGATTGCAAGGCGGTTTCACTCAAATTCGGAGAATCGGTACGCATATAGGAAATGAATCCGGCTTCGTACAGTCGCTGTGCAACGGTCATGGTGCGACTAACCGAAAAACCCAATTTGCGACTTGCTTCTTGCTGCAAAGTAGAAGTAATAAAAGGTGCAGCGGGCTTGCGCTTGGCGGGTTTGACTTCAATTTTACCAACAGTATAAGTGGCATCAATACAGTTGTTGAGAAAATCGGTAGCATCTTTTTCCTGCTCAAAACGGGTCGGCATTTCGGCTTTTAATTGGACGATTTTTCCGAATTCATTTCTAACCATAAAAATGGCGGATACTTTATAAAACGCTGTTATCTCAAATGCTTCAATCTCGCGTTCGCGCTCCACGATTATCTTTACCGCTACTGATTGTACACGCCCGGCAGAGAGTCCGAATTTCATTTTTTTCCACAACAAACCTGACAATTCAAAACCCACAAGCCTATCCAATATTCGTCTTGCTTGTTGTGCATCCACCAAATCGAGGTCCACAGTACGCGGACTTTCGATAGCTTTCTGCAAAGCCGGTTTCGTAATTTCTCGGAATACAATGCGCTTGGTTGTATTTTCGTCCAAGCCTAGAACTTTGCATAAATGCCAGGAAATTGCCTCACCTTCGCGGTCTTCATCCGTTGCGAGCCAAACCTCGTTTACTTTCTTGACGGAGTTTCGTAAGTCGTTGACTACCCGCTGTTTATCTTCAGGGATAATGTATTGAGGTTCAAAACCTTTCTCAATATCAACGGCATTATCACCCTTCGACAAATCGCGAATATGTCCGAAACTGGATTTGACAGAAAAATCTGCCCCCAAATATTTTTCGATAGTCTTTGCCTTTGCCGGCGACTCTACTATTAATAAATTTTTAGCCATATTATTTTATTTGACAAGATGCAAAAGTAACAAACTTTTCAAATTGTCATCAATTTATTTTTTGTTTATTTGAAAGATGACCTGCTAATGAGACATTAACGTAGTATTTGGCAGAAAGGTTTGGAGATAAGGTATGGTTTTTAAAAATATTATATTAAGTCAAATAAATCATTCACACCCGGAGTACGTGCCACTTGGAAGCCCTCAGCATATTTGAAGCCTGAAGGTCTGCCCATCTCCTGCGCTCTTGCATACAGGAAATCCATAAATGCTTTGCTCGAAATTGGTGTCTCCGGTTCTTTGGATTCGGGATTGTAGAATTGGGTTTTAAACGCCATTACTGCCTTCATTTTTTGTTCCATATAGGGCGTAATATCGACCACAAAATCCGGTTTTCGGTAGTAGTCTTGTATGTAATGGTAAAGGGCTTTGGGTCGCCATTTATCTTGAATATTTCCATCCAACTGCGTTTCTATTCTGACCAAACCTGAAAGAAAACAGGCATCGGCGGTGAGTTTGGCAGCACGCCCGTGGTCGGGGTGGCGGTCATTGAGGGCATTGGCGAGTACGATGTCGGGTTGGTATTTGCGGAGAATGGTGATGATTTTTCGTAGATTTTCTTCTGTATATTGGAAAAAGCCGTCTGCCATACGGACATTTTCACGAGCGTGTAAACCCATGATTTTCGCTGAATCTGCGGCTTCTACATCGCGGGTTTCGGCGGTGCCGCGCGAGCCGAGTTCGCCGCGTGTGAGGTCGAGTATGCCGACTTTTTTGCCCATATCAATGTGCTTCAAAAGTGTACCGGTAGCGGAGAGTTCTACATCGTCGGGGTGGACGGCTATGGCGAGTATGTCTAGTTTCATATTTTGTGTATAGTCTTAAATTCGTTTTTTGATAGTGCTACGCCTCTGGCGTTTAGTCTGAAAAATATTTGTGTAGCATCATCAATATACGGACGATGAAACTTAGGAATAACTAAAGTATCGGCGGTCATTTGGGCTAATATATTGGTCAAATACTCTACCGTTGGCGATACAATAGTTTGTGCTGTTTTATTTTTCATGCTATAGTAAATTGGTGATTTTTGCGAGGATTTGTTGGAGTTCGTCGGGCTTGTTTTGGTGTTGGCATTTTTTTAGAATATTATTTGCAAATGTTATTTTTTTTATATTCATGATAATCGAATGATAAGTATGCTATTTGCAAATATAAGCTAAATAAACGAACTACCTGTCAAGGAAATAAAAAAGGGTGCAGGACAAATCTTTAATTTCAAATTGAACTGAGAGCAATTAAGCCCCTGTAAAGACTGCTTTAGCTGTCAAGTGAATAACAAGAGATATTACATAAGTACTTCATGTTAAATTAATTATAAAATTTAAACAAAAAATACTTGACAGCTAAACAGGCTGATAGCGAATACTGTAATGACTGCTTTAGCTGTCAAGTGAAATGAAAAACATATTTATCAATTATTGTTTTTAAATTTATTACAAATTAAAATGGTTGCACTGAAATAAGTAAAAAAACAAATAAACTATTTTTGTGTGTATAAAATGCTTAAATTTGTGTTGACAGATGTAGTATCATAAGACGTATCATTTATGTTCCATGCCAATGTAGTTAATGAGGATGCCCTTCTA